>NZ_JBQQCE010000636.1:0-4253 GCF_052245645.1 Streptomyces sp. KR55
GGCGTGACGTACCGCTCGGGCGGCGGCACGGCCCCCGACGCGATCACCGTCGACACCACCGCCGTCCCCCCGGGCATCGAGAAGATCGTCGTCACGGCGAGCCCGGACGCCGCCGGCCAGACCTTCCAGGGCGTCGAACCCACCGCCACGATCCGCAACGCGGACGACAACAGCGTCCTGGCCACCTTCACGCCCCCGCAGCTCGGCGCCGAGACGGCCCTGGTGGTCGTGGAGATCTATCTGCGCAACGGCGCCTGGAAGGCCCGCGCGGTCGGCCAGGGCTACGCCAACGGTCTGGCCGGCATCGCCACCGACTTCGGCGTCACCGTGGAGGAACCGGCTCCGGCCCCCGTCGCCCCGCCCCAGCCGGTCACCCCGCCGCCCGCCACGATGCAGCCCCCGGTGACCCCGCCGGCCCCGCCCATGTCCACTCCCCCGGCCCCGGCAGCGCCCCCCGCTCCGGCCGCTCCCGCCCCCGGCGCCGGGAAGATCAACCTCGACAAGGGCCGGGTCAGCCTCCAGAAGAACCAGACCGTCTCCCTGGTCAAGGGCGGCCGCCCGCTGCTCTCCCAGGTCAAGATGGGCCTCGGCTGGGAGCCCGCCTACCGCGGCAAGGACATCGACCTGGACGCCTCGGTCATCGCGTACGGCCCGCAGCGCAACCACATCGACAGCTGCTACTTCGGCAAGCTCCAGATCGTGGGCGGCGCGATCCGCCACTCCGGGGACAACCTCACCGGCGAGGGCGGCGGCGACGACGAGGTGATCACCGTCGACCTCGGCCGCCTCCCGCAGGAGGTCACCGGCCTGGTCTTCACCGTGAACTCCTTCTCCGGCCAGAAGTTCACCGAGGTCGCCAAGGCCTACTGCCGCCTCATGGACGCCGCCACCGGCGAGGAACTCGTCCGCTTCGACCTCACCAACGCCGAGCCCCAGACCGGCGTCCTCATGGCGAAGCTCATCCGCCAGTTCTCCGGCGAGTGGGACATGACGGCCATGGGCGACTTCGTCAAGGCCCGCACGGTCCGCAACATGGTCAAGCCGGCGGCCCAGGCGCTGTAAGGCTCTGCGCTGCCATACGCCTCGGAGGTGCCCCTCGTTCGTTGCACGAGGGGCACTCGGCATGCGCAAAGCCCTCGTCGCACAGCCGCATACGTATCACGCTGTTGCGGGTGGTGTCCGACCGCTGCCGGTAACGATGCCGTTGGAAACAATCAAGCCGCTTGGATGCACCGCGAAGCCGTACACGACCTTCCGCCCGGCTTCGGACACAGCTTTCACGAGGATTTCGGTCAGTGGGTTCCGGCGTCCCGGCCGATACGGAAAACGCATACGCACGATTGAGCCCAGATCGATTTCACGCACCCCGCACCCGTGCCGGGCGGCGAAGTCACGCATGAAGCCAGCAGCACCATCGGCGGGGTCACCATGAAGCTCCGGCGTACAGGATGTCATGCCTCCGTCACCGAGCATCGCACCGACGAAGTAGCCTTCCGATGCGTCACCCTCTGCGCCGAATTGACTCGCCGTCAACGGAACGGGCACACGGTCGCCGGTACGCAGGTCTTCGATCTTCCTCCACTCCCACGCCTGCCGACCGCTGCGTCGCTGCGTCACCCACAGATGTCCTGCTGCTGCTTCGACAGTGCGGCCGGAGACGAAGCGAACTGTGTAGACCGACCGCTCACCGATGCGCGTCGCAACCGCAGGAATGGCCGAGCCGAGCGACCCCACGGAGTGGTCTCGCGCCCCTTGATTGGCCCCGTACCTCACAGGTCTGGTGTCCCAGGCCTTGTCATAGGAGAGCACGGGAAGGCCGAGCGCCACCACCTCCTCGACTGGCCTGGTGGTGCCGTCACCTAACCAGACAGGGCAACCTTCGGCTACTCCACCCAGAAACTCGCCGTCCCACACGAACGCCCCCTCCGCGACACCGAGTACGCATACCGCACAGGCACTCTATTTCCGATCGCAGAGGGGGTGACGGGTTCGGAGAAGAATCACTCGATAGTGGTCAGGCCGCGCGGTTACCGCTTCTGCCGTTTCCAGGGGCCGGTGATGGCCAGCAGAATGCCCGGGTCCTGGATGTTGGCGAACAGCGTCCGGCCGTCGGGGGAGAAGGTGACGCCGGCGAACTCGCTGTATTCCGGCTCCTCCTCGGTGCCGACGTTCAGGTCGTTGCGGGCGATGGGGTACGTACGGCCGCTGTCCGTCGCACCGAAGAGGTGCGAGACGCCCTCGCCGTCCTCGGCGAGGATCAGGCCGCCGTACGGGGAGACGGTGATGTTGTCGGGGCCGTCGAAGGCGCCGTCCTTGGCCGGGTCGGGGTTCACTCCGAGCAGGACCTTCAGCGTCAGCGTGCGGCGCTTGGGGTCGTAGAACCAGACCTGCCCGTCGTGCTGCACCGGGCTCTCCTCGCGGGCGTACGAGGAGACGATGTACGCGCCGCCGTCGCCCCACCACATGCCCTCGAGCTTGCGGGCGCGGGTGATCTCGCCGTCGGCGAACTGCTTGCGCACGGCCACGGTCCTGGCGTCGCGGTCCGGTACGTCGACCCAGTCCACTCCGTACACCGTGCCGACCTTCGTGGCGCGGGAGAGGTCGTCGACGAACTTGCCGCCGGAGTTGTAGCACTTGGGTGCCTGCAGGACGCCGGCGTCGTCGGCGAGGGTGCGGAACCTGCCGCGGCCGTGCTCGAAGCCCTTGGGCGGGGTCCAGCGGTAGAAGAGGCCGTTGGGCTCGTCGTCGTCCTCGGTGAGGTAGGCGTGGCCACGCCTGGGGTCGATGACGACGGCCTCATGGTCGTAACGGCCGAAGAACTTCAGCGGCTTGGGGTCGCGGTTGGCACGCCGGTCGCGGGGGTCCACCTCGAAGACGTAGCCGTGGTCCTTGGTCATGCCGTTGGTGCCGGCCCGGTCGGAGTTCTCCTCGCAGGTGAGCCAGGTGCCCCAAGGGGTGCTGCCGCCGGCGCAGTTGGTGGAGGTGCCGGCGATGCCCACCCATTCGGCGACCTGTCCGTCGGGGCGGACCTCGACGACCGTGCAGCCGCCGGAGGCGGCGGGGTCGTAGACGAGACCCTCGGTGAGCGGGACCGGGTACTTCCAGTTGGCGCGCGGGCCCTTCAGCTCATGGTTGTTGACGAGGAGGGTGGTGCCGCGCGGGCCGTCGAAGGTGGCCGTGCCGTCGTGGTTGGAGGGGGTGAACTCGCCCGACTCCAGCTTGGTCTTCCCGCTGTAGGTGATGATGCGGTACTTGAAGCCGGCGGGCAGCGCGAGGATGCCCTTCGGGTCGGGGATCAGGGGGCCGTAGCCGATCCCGCCGGACGCGTCCGCCGGCTCCTCCCCCGCGCTGTCGGTGTCGTAGGACGCAAGGGCGCCCGGAGCGGTGGCGAGGGCGCCGACGCTGCCCGCCAGCGCGACACCGGCACCGGTGATCGCGGATTTTCTGGCGAAGTCCCTGCGGGTGAGCGACATGGTGTCTCCTGTGACGGTGGGAATGCCGTGGAGGGTGGCGTACGGACCTCGGTCGGCGCCACGGTTCCGCCCGGTTCTGAACGCGAGTTGAACACCGGGCTACTCCCCCGGGCTCGCTTCCGTGAATCCGTACGCCCCGTCACAGGGTGTGGCAGCCGTCAGCCGCCCTGCTGGGACCGTGCCTTGAACGCGGCCTTCCGGGCCTGCTTCGCGATCTTCTTGTCGGGGTGGATGCGCCCCATCGCCTCCAGGACGTCCGCGGTGGCCGGGTGGTCGACCCGCCAGGCCGCCGCGAAGAAGCCGCTGTGCTGCTGTGCGAGGCCCTCGACGAGGGCGCGCAGTTCCTCGGAGTTGCCCTCGGCGGCGAGCTGGGCGGCGAGGGTGTCCACGGTGAGCCAGAAGACCATCGCCTCGGACGGGGGCGGTACGTCCGTGAAGCCGTGCTCGGTCAGCCAGACCCGGGCGAGGCCGCCCAGTTCGGCGTCGTCGAGGACCTCCCGCAGAGCGGGTTCGGCGTCGGTGCCGACCAGGGAGAGGGCCTGCTGGCAGCGCAGCCGGCGCAGCGGGGCGCCGGAGTCGTTGCCGCGCGCTGCCGACAGCAACTCGCGTGCGGCGGCGAGGGGTTCACGGCCGGCCAGCCACTGTTCGGTCTCGGCCTGTGCGGCGCGCGGCCCGAAGCGGGCCGTTCCGTCGAAGAGGGCGTCGGCGCCCTTGTCGGCCAGGTCGCCGACGGCGGGCGCCTCGAAACCGGCTTCCAGCAGCCGCGCCCGCAGCCCGTAC
>NZ_JBQQCE010000637.1:0-4238 GCF_052245645.1 Streptomyces sp. KR55
CGGCGCAGAACGCGGTCGTCGTCCGTGAGGACCGGCCCGGCGACCGGCGGCTCGTCTCGTACGTCGTGCCCGTACCCGGTACGGCCGCGGAACCCGAGACCCTGCGGGCGCACGTGCGCAGCCGACTGCCCGGCTACATGGTGCCCGCCGCCGTCGTACCGCTGCCCGCGCTGCCCCTCACCCCGAACGGCAAGCTGGACCGCAAGGCGCTGCCCGTGCCCGACCTCACGGCCCCGACCACCAGCGCCGGCCTCCCGCGCACCCCTCAGGAGGAGGCGCTGTGCGCCCTGTTCGCCGAAGTCCTCGGACTGGCACGGGTCGGAGCCGACGACGACTTCTTCGAACTGGGCGGACACTCGCTGCTCGCGACCCGCCTGGTGAACCGCATGCGCACCGAGCTGGGGACCGCCGCCTCCATCCGCACCGTCTTCGAGGCCCCGACCGTCCGGCGCCTGGCCCGTCGGCTGCACCGGCAGGACGACCCGCTCGACACACTGCTGCCGCTGCGCACCGGCCGCGAAGGCATCCCGTACTTCCTGATCCATCCCGTCGTCGGGATCGGCTGGTGCTACTCCGGGTTCATCACCCGGCTCCGGCCGGACGCCCCGCTCTACGCCCTCCAGGCGAACGGTCTGCGCCCCGGCGACGCATGCGCGTCCAGTCTGAAGGAAATGGCCGCCGACTACGCCGCCCGCATCCGGAAGGTGTGGCCGCACGGCCCGTACCGGCTGATCGGCTGGTCTTTCGGCGGCCTGGTGGCGCACGAGACGGCCACCCTGCTGCAGAGCGAGGGAGCGGAGGTCGACCTGCTCGCGCTCCTCGACTCCTACCCCGCCTCCGGCCCGGAACCGCACGAGGCGGCGACCGACCTGCTCCAGGAGATCCTCACCGTGCTCGTGGCGGCAGTGGACCCGGCCTGCCGGTCCGGCGCGACGACCGCTGCCGAGGTCGCCACGCTGCTCCGCGAGCACGACAGTCCGCTGTCCGGACTCGGCGAGAGCGGCATCGAGGCCCTGCACCGGGTCGCCGCCAACAACCGCCGCATAGCCGCCGAGTTCGCCCCCGGCGTCTTCCGCGGCGACGTGCTGGCCTTCCGCTCCGGGCGGGACGACACCGCGCGTCCCTCCGCGGCCGGGGCGTGGGGCGCCCACGTCACCGGACAGGTCCACGAGGTCGAGGTGGACTGCACGCACCTCGAGATGACCACGCCCACCGCGCTGGACGTGATCGCCCCGGTGCTGAACGAGCGCACGGCGAACCGCTGAACCGCGTCCGCGCCGCGGGCGGATCCACAGATCAGAGAGTGACGACAAGGAGAAACACCATGGCCACCAACCCCTTCGAGGACGAGAACGGCACCTACCTGGTCCTGGTCAACGCGGAGGGCCAGCACTCCCTGTGGCCGTCCTTCGTCGAGGTACCGGCCGGCTGGGAGCGGGCCTTCGGCGAGGACACCCGGCAGGCGTGCCTGGACTACGTCGAGCAGAACTGGACGGACATGCGCCCCAAGAGCCTGATCGAGGCCATGGACGCGCAGCACTCCGGCGCCTGACCGGGCCGTCGACGAACTGGTGAAAGCGTGCATATGACCAAGAAGGCGCCAGTGGGGGAATCCGCGGACTCCTTGGAGGAGGGGCACATAGGCGTCGGCGGAACGGCACTGGGGCACGGCACCCGTGCGTCCCGGGACAGAGCGTTACGGGAGGCGGGCGACGCCGTCACGGCGTGGTCCCACCGGGCGGTCGGCCCCGGCCGGCCGGACTTCGGCAGCTTTCCTTACGAGCAGGTGGTCGGCTACTACCAGCAGGCCGGTAAGGCGGCCGTCTCCGCCGAGTTGGTCGCCCTGCTGAGGGGGACGCGGCTCGGGATCGAGTGTTCCGGCCGCGCACGGCCCTGGGCGTCACCGGAGGCCTGGCTGTTCGACACCTGGCTGCCGCTGACGTTCACGGACCGGCCGATGAGCTACGCCTCCTACGTGGGCAACGACGTCCTCGGGATCGCCCAGTGGGACACGGACGATGCCCCCCGAGCCACGGAACGGGCCGAGGACCTGCTGCTGGCCGTGCTCCTGGCCGACCTGGTGGAACGGGAGACCGACGCGCTCGCCGCCACCGGCGGTGAGGGCCGCCAGCGGACCCGGACCACCGCGGTGTGGCAGGCCCTGGCCCGGCTGGCGGACTACGCACCGCTGGCCCTGCCGGACACCGCATCGCTGGCCGAGGTGCGTGCCGCGCTCGGCCGGTCGGGGTCCGAGGACGCAGCCCCCGCCGCACGGGCCGCCGTCGAAGCCATCCGGGCCGAGGCACCGCAGGCGCTGCGGCGTGCGGTGGAGGTCACCCTGCTGCCCGTGACGACCCTGCACGACGAGCGCATGTTCATCCGCTCCATCCAGCTCTTCGAGCGGCTCTTCGCCCGGGTGGCCAGAGCGCTGACCTTCGCCGTGGAGGCCGTCCGCGCCGGGCGGCCGCTCGACGCCGCGGCCTTCCTGGAGTCGGCCGGAGCCCGGCTGCCCGGCGCGACGGCCCCGCTGTACCGGATCCTGACCACCATGCCGCCGGAGGCGTTCGCCGTGATCCGGGACCACACGCACGGTGCCAGCGCGATTCAGTCACGGCCGTACCAGTTGGTGGAGACGGTGAGCGCGAAGCGGGAGGCGGGGGCCCACTCACCGGAGAAGGGTCCGGTCTTCACCCTCGACGCCACGCTGCAGGAGGCATTCCTCGCGCACTCGGGCGGCTGGGCCACCGAGGACGCGCGCCGTCTGGAAGCGGCCATGCGGAAGCTGGACGCCGGCTGGTGCGGGATGAAGCGCACCCACTGGGGCGTCACCATGAAGATCATCGGCCGTGTGCCGGGCACCGGTGGAACCACGGGCGCCGACTACTTGAAGGCGGCGGCCCGGGTCGGACTGTTCCCGCTGCTGGCCACCGGCTGAACGGGGCACCGACGGGACGCCGTTGCCGGGGGAGAGGGCCGGAAAGGCGTGAAGGGCGTCCGCCGAGTGCATCGGCGGACGCCCTTCGCGACGACGGGCACTGCGTGGCTCAGACGACCACGGTGTCCAGCTGACGGGCGGCCGCGAGGTCGGGGCAGCCCGCCAGCAGGAGGGCTTCCCGCAGCTCGCTCCGCAGCAGCTCCAGGACGTGCTGTGCGCCGGCCTCGCCGTCCATCGCCAGCCCCCACAGCAGCGGCCTGCCGCACAGGGCCCCGTCCGCGCCCAGCGCCAGGGCCCGCAGGACATCCGTACCGGTGCGCACCCCGCTGTCGAGCAGCACCGCACAGCGCCCGCCGACCGCGTCGAGCACGCGGGGCAGCGCGGTGACGCTGGGCACGGCGGCGGCGAACTGACGGCCGCCGTGGTTGGACACGATCACCCCGTCGGCACCGATGTCCACGGCGCGGACGGCGTCCCGCGGATCCAGGATGCCCTTCACCAGCAGGGGCAGCTCCGTCCGGGCCCGCAGCCAGGCGAGGTCGTCCCAGCCGAGGGCCGGGTCGAAAGCCTCCGCGGTGTGCGTGGCGACTGCGGACCGACCGTTCTTCCGTCGGTGCGCGGCCGTGTCCGGGGCCGGACCGAGGTTCGCGGCGCTCACCTGCGGGGGGAGGCTGAAGCCGTTGCGCACGTCCCGCAGCCGGCGGCCCATACGGGGCACGTCGACGGTGACCACCAGGGCCTCGCAGCCGGCCGTCTCCGCGCGGCGCACCAGACCGAGCACCGCGTCCCGGTCGCGCAGCCAGTACAGCTGGAACCACACTGTCCCGCCCACCGCGGCGATCTCCTCGACGGAGTAGCTGCTCAGCGTGCTGATGACGAACGGGACGTCGACGGCGCACGCGGCCCGCGCGGCGGCCAGCTCACCGCCGGGGTGCAGCAGCCGCTGGTACGCCATCGGAGCCACCGCCAGCGGCATGCCGACGGTGCTGTGGAGCAGCTTGCCCGAGGTGTCGGCCTCCTCCGTACCGGCCAGCACTCTCGGCACCAGCCGGACGTTGTCGAGGGCGGCCCGGTTCGCCGCCTGGGTCGACTCGTCGCCGCTGCCGCCGTTCACGAAGTCCAGGACATCTTCCGGCAGTCGCCGAGCGGCGAGTTCGGCCACGTCGGCGACGGTGAGCGCCAGCCGTGGACCGCGGCCGCCGGTCGAGTCCGTGGGAGCCACCGACGTCACCGGTCGGCGTCCTGCCGTGCCTGCTGCATCTCCATCTCCACGGCGGTGTACAGGGCCTTGATGTTGCCGCTG
>NZ_JBQQCE010000638.1:0-4206 GCF_052245645.1 Streptomyces sp. KR55
GGCCTTGACGTTGCACGTGGCGAGGATGCCGCGCGGCATCGGTGCGAGGGTCGGGGTGAAGGACACCGAGACCCGCTCACCGGCGGCGGCGCTGAGGTTCTGGATCATCTCGGGCGTGTGGCGGTGGCCGCCGCCGACGCCGTACGGCGACATGGAGCCCATGACCTCGGAGCCCAGCAGGTGCGGCTTGGGCGTCTTGCCCGCGCCGGACGTGCCGGACGCGGCGACGATCACGGCCTCGGTCTCGGCCAGCCCCGCGGCGTACGCCGGGAACAGCGCGAGGGAGACGGCCGTGGGGTAGCAACCGGGCACCGCGATGCGCTTGGACCCCTCCAGCGCGGCGCGGGCGCCCGGCAGTTCGGGGAGGCCGTAGGGCCAGGTCCCGGCGTGCGGGGAACCGTAGAACTGCTCCCAGTCGGCGGCGTCCCGCAGCCGGAAGTCGGCGCCCATGTCGACGACGAGGACGTCGGGGCCGAGCTGTTCGGCGACGGCGGCGGACTGACCGTGCGGGAGGGCGAGGAACACGACGTCGTGCCCGGCGAGCACGTCGGCGGTGGTCTCCTGCAGCACGCGGTCGGCCAGTGGCAGCAGGTGCGGCTGGAGCGCGCC
This sequence comes from Streptomyces sp. KR55, assembly GCF_052245645.1. Classification (NCBI taxonomy): domain Bacteria; kingdom Bacillati; phylum Actinomycetota; class Actinomycetes; order Kitasatosporales; family Streptomycetaceae; genus Streptomyces; species Streptomyces sp. KR55. The sequence goes on from NZ_JBQQCE010000638.1 coordinate 610, forward strand.
GAGCCGCTGACCGGCGTTGGAGTTGCCCGTCAGGGCGCCGATCTCGACCTCGGGGTGCGTCAGGAGCAGACGCAGCAGCTCTCCGCCCGCGTATCCGCTCGCTCCGGCCACTGCGGCACGTACCGTCATGGAACCTCCTCCTGGATGGCATGACTATACGTATCGCTGCACTTTTATGCAATCCATGCCTGGGGCGGGACCTGCCCGCGCGTCCGGGAACCATCGGGCGGGGCCGTCCGTCCTCACCCTCGCCGGGAATGCGCACGACGAGCGGACGGGTCGGATCACGGGGTGCCCATGGACGAGCAGCAGTACCTGGACGCCGCCACCGCGGTACGCCCGCACCTGGACGCCCTGCTGGGCGACGGGGCGGGGGACGTCCGGCGGCGACTCGACGAGTTGCTGGCCCGCGCGTGCGCCGGTGAGCCGGTCAGGACCGGCATCCTCCGGGTCCTCTCGGCCCACGAACCGACCCGGCGGTGGACCCAGGAGTACCTGGCGACGGAACCGGGCCTGCGCGAGTTCGCCGCGCCCCTCGGGGACGTGCGGATCCCGAGAGTGCCGTCCTTCGTCTGCGTACGGCCCGGCTGCGACACCGTGTGGTACCGGTTCAGCGTGAGCATGCCGATCCCGGAATGCCATGGGAGCCCGCTCGTGCGACGCACTCCCGGCGGCACCCAGCCGACGGCGGACGGCTGACGTGCTGACGGCGTTCTGGAAGGGGCTCGGGAGCAAGCTCGCCGATCAGTTCGCGCTCCGGCTGGCCGGGGCCGCGACGGTGTTCTGGCTGGGCGGCGCCCTGGCGTGGTGGTGGCGGCTGGAGCAGGACTGCCACCGCAGCCCGTGCCGGGCCTTCCCCGCCGGCCTGGCCGACCGGCTGCGCGAGCTGAGCGCACCCTTCCAGCTGGCCGCGCTGGTCGCCCTGATCGGCCTGCTCGCCCTCTCCACGGCCCTGGTGGGCACACTGACCAGGCCGCTGCTGCGGCTGCTGTCCGGACACTGGCCGGGGCCCCTGGGCGACCGGCTGCGCCGCCGGGCCCTGAACGGGGCCGGCCGTCTGGCCGCCCGCGCCCAGTGGCTGGGCGCGGAGCGGGAACGCCGGTCGCTGTCCGCCGGGGAGGCCGCCGAGTTCGCCCGGCTCGAACGGCGCATCCGGCGCACCGTGTTCACCCCCGAGGCGGTGGGGGCCACCCGGCTGGCCAATCTGCTGCGGGCCTACGAGGACCGGACCCGTGACAAGTACGGCCTTGACCCGGTGGCGTGCTGGCCGCATCTGTGGCTGACCCTCGACGCCGACGCCCGTGCCGAACTCGACCTGGTCCGGGGCCGGTTGGACGCCGCGGCCCATCTGCTGCTGTGGTGCCTGCTGAGCGCCCTGTGGACCCCGGTCGCCTGGTGGATGCTGCCCGCCTCGATCGTGCTGGCCGCCGCCGTCTACCGCATCCGCCTCCTGGAGGCCGCCGAGTCCTGGTCCGGCATGGTGGAGACGATGTACGACCTGTACCGCTTCGGCCTCTACGAGGCACTGCGCCTCGAACCGCCCGCGGATCCCACGACGGAAGCGGAGATGGGCAGGGCGGTGTCGCAGTACCTTTGGTACGGAACGGCCGAGAACGGGACGCGTTTCGTCCATCCCGGCCCGACGGGGTGACAATGCGTCAGGGGGCGGCATGGAAGAAGCCGGCGTTTCGTCCGACCTTTCGACCGATGTGACGACCGAGGTCTCGACGGGCGACTCGGCCGATGCCCTCGTGCCGCTCCTGGAGGAGCTCTGCTCGGCACCCAGCTGGGTGGCCACACGCGCCCTGATCGAAGCCCATCCGGCACTGCTGCGACCGGAGGCCGAGGAATTCCTGCGGTGGCTGGTCTCCGAGGCGGAGGCGGCCGGGGACACCGTGGCCGCCGCCCTCTTCAGGGATCACGCGGACGTCCTGGGCCACACCCGCACGCACGGCTTCGACCGGGCTCTCGAGGGCATGGCGGTGTCGAAGACCGACCACGGCAGGGACGAGGACATCAGCTGGTTCCTCGGAGTGGTCGAGGAGCTCTTCCAGCGCACCGGCTGGGTGGACGTCCTGAGCTTCGTCGTGCACCACCCGATCCTGCTCGGTCCCGAGGCCGAATCCGCGACCGACCTCGCGGGCGAGGACCTCTCCCCCGACGAGCGCCGCAGCGTCACCGTCGTGCGCCACCTTCTGGCCCAGGCACAGCGGTTCGGGCCGCTCGGCGCGCTGCTGCACGGGGCCGTGCGCAGCGGCCGGGGGCTTGCCGACACCCTGCGCGCCGTGCTGCGCCGGCACCCCGAACTACTCGACGAGACCGTCGCCGCGGACGTCCTGGCCCGGCTGCGCGATCCGGCCGAGGCCACGATCCGGGAGCCGGAGGATACCGAGCCCGACCCGCCGCTGTCCGACGTGGAGGTGGAGTATCTGGCGGCGGTGCTGGAGACCTGCCGGGAAGAGAGCGATCCGGACGTCGCCCTGGATGCCGTCCGCGACAGCCTGGCCGAGGCCGTGGCCGGCGAGGCGCTGAACGCCCTGGTCACGGCGGACGATCCGCAGGCCATGGTCGCGGTGTTCGCGACCTGGCCGACACTCGCCGGCGAGGAGGCCCTGACCGCGCTGGCCGGCCGTATGCGGGAGGCCCGCCGGCGCCGTGACACGCCCTATCTGCTGACGCTCGGTATCCGGCGGGACTTCCTGGTCCGGGCGCGCACGGCGGGGGCCGGGCTCGCCGTCGCCGAACTGCTGGAGGAGCAGGAGTGCAGGAGACTGCTCACCCTCGCCGCGTACCTGTACACCGAGAACCCGGAACTGCGCGACGTACTGGTCGACGGCTGTCCGATGCTGCTGGCCTGGAACCGCGACGAGATCGCGCCCATCGCCGAGCAGATGGCGCCGCAGATCGGCCCGGAGGCCGCGGAACTGCTGCACGAACTGGCGGCACGGCTCGGCGACGGGCCGCCGACCGGGCGGCCGGCGGACGACCGCTCGTGGGAGTACGCGCTGGAGGCGGCCCAGTGGTACACCGAGCGGTTCAACGACTCGGAGCGGCGTGACCCGGCCCATCTCCACCGGGCGGCGGCGTTCTGCGAGGCCGCGCTGCTGCTGGCACCGGTGGACGCCGACGAGACGGTCGTCCGCACGCTGCGTCTGATCGCGGCGGGCCTCTTCGAGGACCTGTACGAATCGGGTGTGGCACCGGGCGCCCTGCACCGTGCCATCCGCTACCGCGAGGAGGTGCTGGCCGAACCGCCGCCGGACTGCTCCCGGGAAACGGTGCTGGCCCAGCTGCGCAACGACCTGGGCCGACGCCGGGCGGGAGAGGCCGACATCGCCCGCGAGATCGACGTGCACGGCGCATGGCGGGACCTCGCGCCGCCCGGCTCCACCGAGCGCTGGGTGCGCGGCGCCAACCTCGGCGAGCTGATGGTCGAGGCCGTACGGCAGTACACCCGCGTCGACCTCATCGACCCGGCCCTGCGGCTGTACGAGGAGCTGCGCGGGACCGAGCCCCCCGAGCTCGCCTCCGGTGGCCTGAGCGACGGCGAGGAGTCCTTCGACCGCGCCGCCTTCCGGGAACGGGCCACCGAACAGG
>NZ_JBQQCE010000639.1:0-4204 GCF_052245645.1 Streptomyces sp. KR55
GGCCACCACCCGTTTGGTCCAGCCGCGACCTGAATTTTCTTGAGTAAGTTAAGCAACTGGCTTATGGTTGCCTGAGTCAAGCACTGTTCATCGCGACCGGAGGCCAGCCATGTCCCACGCCCCTGCCCGACCCGCCGACGCCGGGGGATCGTCCCCCACTGCCCGAAACGCGTGGGAGGGGCCCCCGTCGCCGAGGTCGAACGCCGTGGTGGCGGTGTTGGCCTTCGCCGGAATCGTCGTCTCCCTGATGCAGACCCTGGTGATCCCGATCGTCCCGGAGCTGCCGCAGCTCCTGGACGCCCCCTCCTCGGACACCGCCTGGGCCGTCACCGCCACGCTGCTCGCCGCCGCCGTCGCCACGCCGGTGATGGGCCGGCTCGGTGACATGTACGGCAAGCGCCGCATGCTGCTGGTCAGCGTGGTCCTGCTGGTGGCGGGCTCGGTCACGGCCGCGCTGAGCGACTCGCTGGTCCCGATGATCGTCGGACGGGTGCTGCAGGGCCTGGCGTCCGGTGTCATCCCGCTGGGCATCAGCATCATGCGCGACGAACTGCCCGCCGAACGGCTCGGCTCCGCCACCGCGCTGATGAGCGCCTCCCTCGGCGTCGGCGGCGCCCTCGGTCTGCCCGCCGCCGCGCTCATCGCCGACAACTTCGACTGGCACGTGCTGTTCTGGACTTCGGCCGCCCTCGGTGTCGTGGCCGGTGTCCTCGTCCTGACGCTCGTACCCGAGTCGAGGGTCCGCACCGGCGGACGGTTCGACCTGATCGGCGGGCTCGGCATGGCGGTCGGCCTGGTCTGCCTGCTGCTGGCGATCTCCAAGGGCGCCAACTGGGGCTGGACCAGCGGCACCACGCTCGGCCTGTTCGCCGCGGCCGTCGTCGTCCTGCTGGTGTGGGGCTGGTGGGAGCTGCGCGTCACCCAGCCCCTGGTGGACCTGCGGTCCACCGCCCGCCGTCAGGTGCTGGTGACGAACCTGGCCTCGGTGGCCGTCGGCTTTGCGATGTTCGCGATGTCCCTGGTCATTCCGCAGATGCTGCAGGCGCCCGAGTCGACCGGCTACGGCCTGGGCCAGTCGATGCTCGCCGCCGGTCTGGTCATGGCGCCGTCCGGTCTGGTGATGATGCTGACGGCGCCGGTCTCCGCCGCCGTGTCCAAGGCCAAGGGCCCGAAGGTCACCCTGATGATCGGCGCCCTGATCGTGGCCGGCGGCTACGGCCTGAACATCGTGCTGATGGACGCCGTCTGGCACTTCGTCCTGGTCTCCTGCGTCATCGGCGCCGGCATCGGCTTCACGTACGGCTCGATGCCCGCGCTCATCATGGGCGCGGTGGAGCCCTCCGAGACGGCCGCGGCCAACAGCCTCAACACCCTGATGCGGTCCATCGGTACGTCCACGGCGAGCGCGGTGGCGGGCGTCATCCTGGCCCAGATGACCATCAACGTCGGCCCCGTCGCGCTGCCCTCCCAGGACGGCTTCCGCACGGTCCTCGCGATCGGCGCGGGAGCGGCACTGCTCGCCTTCGCCGTCGCGTCGTTCATCCCGCGCGGGCGTCCGGCGGCCGGGGCGGGGGCGGCCGCAGAGGCGGAACCGGCGCAGGTCTCCGCTGTGAAGGCGTAGGCGCTCGAGCCCGTCGTACGGCCTACAGGTTGCCCATCGGCTCGATGTCGACCCGTACCGGTGTGCCCCACACGCGCAGCACCTCGTAGTCGGTGAACTCGTGCACCAGGCGGTACGCCATGGCGGGCCGGGAGCCGCGCCGCTGGGCTGCGATATACAGCTCGGCCTCACGGCGGTCGCGGCGCGGGGTGCCGCACAACTGCCACTCCTGACCGTTCCACAGCTCCGGCAGCCAGCGCTGCTGGGGCTGGGGGCGGTCGGCGCGGGTGCCGTAGCGGGAGGGGGCGGGTGCGGTCGGGGCGGTGTGCAGGGAGGGCCCGTTGAACTCGGCGCGGCGGGCCGCCCGGCGCCGGGTCTCGCACAGCAGGCAGAGGTCGGGGGCGCTCTCGTCGACGGGGCCGGTGGGATGCTCGGCGCAGCGCGTGGAGGGGGCGGCCGTCGTCACGCTCTCCTCCAGCAGATCGAGAGCGCGCCGCAGATCCGCCTTCACCTCGTGCAGCTTGGCGTCCGGGGTGTCGGGGTTCAGCGCTTCGCCGTGCTCACCGAGGAGGCGGAGGGCACGGCCGAGGGCGGTGAGCTGGGCGTGGTTCATGGGTGTCAGTCTGCGTAGTCCTTGAGTTCTTCGGTGTCCAGGGTGAGGATACGGACTCGCCCCTTGACGAATGCGAGCCGTAGGTGCCCCAGGGTGCGTTGTTGTGGTCGGGGGCGCGTTCGCCTTGGCGCGCGTCGCCCGTCCCGAACCCGACAGAGCCTTCGGCCGGCCGGGTTCGGGCCGGGCGGTCAGTGCGTCAGCCCATGCTCTTCGCGCCGTCCAGGGACTCGCGGATGATGTCGGCGTGGCCGGCGTGCTGGGCCGTTTCGGCGATGATGTGCAGCAGTACCCTGCGGGCCGACCATCGAGCCCCGGGCTCGTTCCACGGGGCCTTGGGCAGCGGATGGTCGGCGTTCAGGTCGGGCAGGGCGGTGACCAACTCGTCGGTTCGGCGGGCGACTTCGGCATACTCGGCCAGCACGCCGGCCAGCGTCTCGCCGGGCAGCATCCGGAACTCGTCGGCCCGCCGGGCCCAGTCGGCCTCGGTCATGGCGGTGAAGTCGTCCTTCGGCGACGGGCCGTTCCGGATGAAGTCCACCCAGCTCCGTTCCACCGACGTGACGTGTTTGATCAGGCCGCCGAGACACAGCTCGCTGACGGTGGTTCGCTGCCCGGCCTGCTCGTCGGTGAGGTCGCGGGTGGTGAGGCGCAGGAAGCGCCGGTGGTGGGCCAGCGTCTCCAGCAGGTCGGCGCGTTCGTCGGTGGTGGTGGGGTGCGTGGTCTCATTCATGAGAGCCACGCTAGGAGTCATTGAGGTCAGATCCTGACCTCTTGGCCTCCTTCCTGGCTGCGCTTGATTCCGAATGCGTACGTCGTCAGGAAGCCCGCCGCGTAGCCGGTGAGCAGCCCGCCCGCGTAGATCGCCGCCGAGACCCCCAACCCCGCGTTCCCGGCCAGCAGCGGGAACAGCGCCCAGCCCGACGGGCCGATCGCCGTCGCGCCGACCTGGTCGCCGAGCATCGCGAACACGCCGACGAACGCGCCGCCCGCCGCCCCGCCCACGCAGGCGGTCAGGAAGGGGCGGCCCAGGGGGAGGGAGACGCCGTAGATCAACGGCTCTCCCACGCCCAGCAGGCCCGCCGGAAGCGCCGACCTGATCGTCGTACGGATGGAGGTGTCGTGGCGCAGGCGGACGTACACCGCCATCGCCGCGCCCACCTGGCCCGCGCCCGCCATGGCCAGGATGGGCAACAGGACCGTGTGGCCCTGCTGTTCGATCAGGGTGGTGTGGATGGGGATCAGGGCCTGGTGGAGGCCCAGCATCACCAGGGGGAGGAACAGGCCGCCGAGGATCAGGCCCGCGAAGGCGCCGGTCGTGGTGAGGAGCCAGTTCGCGGCGGTGCCGATGGCGGTGGAGATCTCGCCGGCCGCGTACATCAGGCCGTAGAGGGTGGCCAGGCCGGCGACCAGGACCGTGAGTGTCGGGGTCAGCAGGACGTCCAGGGTCGGCGGGACCCGTCTGCGGCACCACTTCTCCACGTACGTCCCGAGCAGCGCCGCCGCCAGCGCGCCCAGCACGCCGCCCTGACCGGGGGACAGGGGCAGGCCGAAGGCCGTCACCTTCGCCACGCCGGGATACACGACGATCGCCGCGACCGCGCCGCCCAGCACGGGTGTGCCGCCGAACTCCTTCGCCGTGTTGTGGCCGACGAACACGGCGATCAGGGCCATGAAGGCCGAGGCGATCGCGGACAGGGCGGGGGTCACGGCCGGCAGCCAACCCGCGTTGACCAGCAGCCCGTTCACGCCCGCCAGCACTCCGCAGCCGATCAGCGCGGGGATGAGCGGGACGAAGATGTTCGCGACGCGGCGCAGGGCCAGCTTTCCCGGGGTCGCGTTGCGCCGGCGCCGGGCCTCCTTCAGCTCCGCGCCCCGCGCCGCCAGTTCATCGGCCGTCGTCCGCCCGACCAGCGCCTCGAACTCCGCCGTCACCCGCGCCACCGCACCCGGCCCGAGCACGATCTGGTACGAGTCGTCGTCCACGACGACAC
>NZ_JBQQCE010000064.1:0-28741 GCF_052245645.1 Streptomyces sp. KR55
GAGACGCCCTCTGCCTTCGTTCTGCATCTGTGGGGCTAACAGGATTTGAACCTGTGGCCTCATCCTTATCAGGGATGCGCTCTAACCAACTGAGCTATAGCCCCGCCGCGCTCTGCGGTGTGTGTCCTGATCGGCAACGGCTCGGGCGTCAAGCTCGCCGAGAAGATCGGCAACCGCTACGTGATCCTGTCCGGCATGCTCGTGATGGCTGCCTCGTTCGGCCTCCTCAGCACGGTCTCGGCCGACTCCGGTTTCACGGTCCCGGCGGCGGCCCTCGCCCTGCTGGGCCTCGGCGCCGGTCTCGCGATGCCCGCTGCGGTCGCCGCGCTGATGGGCACCATCCCGGCCGACAAGGCGGACGTCGGCTCGGCCCTCAACGACACCATCCGACAGGCCGGCACCGCCCTCGGCATCGCCGTCCTCGGCTCCCTCCTCACCAGCGGCTATGCCGCCGAGATGCCGGCCGACGCCCCCGAGCAGGCCAGGCAGTCCATCACCGGCGCCCTGGCCACCACCGACAGCGCCCTGATCGGCACCGCCCGCGAGGCCTTCACCGCCTCGATGACCACCACCTTCGCACTCAGCGCGATCGGCGTCCTGGCCGCCGCCGTCCTGGCCACACTGGTGATGCACGACCGCAAGCCGCAGCAGCCGACGGAGGCCACCACACCGCAGGAACCCCAGCTGGTCGCCTGACCCTCGTCGGCCAGGAGCGGGCACTTCCTCCGGGGAGGCGCCCGCTCTTCGCGTCGCCGAGCGCGGGCCGCATCACGGACGGGCCCCGTGACGACCGGCCGAAAACACGGAGAGGGCGCCTCCCACCTGGGGAGACGCCCTCTGCCTTCGTTCTGCATCTGTGGGGCTAACAGGATTTGAACCTGTGGCCTCATCCTTATCAGGGATGCGCTCTAACCAACTGAGCTATAGCCCCGCCGCGCTCTGCGGTGTGTGTCCCGCGCGCTGACTCCTGAAGATTAGCGCACGACCGGGGCAGTCCCAAAATCGATAATCGGTGGAGGTTTGAAGCGGCCCGTCAGCGAACCGGCTCGTCCGGCCTCACTCGTCCTCGGCCAGTGTCAGCTCCACGCCGCCGACGAAGCCCGCGGAGAGGTTGTAGATGAACGCGCCGAGTGTCGCGAGGGCCGTCGCCAGGACGACGTCGATGACCGCGATGATCGTGGCGAACAGCAGGACGTTGGGCAGCGACAGGAACGCCTGCAGGTCGAAGCCGTTGGACTCGTTCGAGCCGGTCGCCTCGGAGATCGTTCCGCCGACGGTCGAGAACACGCCCATCGCGTCCATGACCATCCACAGCACGGCGGACGCGACGATCGTGCAGATGCCCAGCGCGATGGAGAGCAGGAAGCTGACCTTCATCACGGACCACGGGTCGGCCTTGGCCACCCGCAGCCGGGCTTTGCGGACCCGGGGTGTGGTGCGCGCGCCGGTGCGCGGGCGCCGTACCGCGCCGGCGGGAGCGGGCGTCTGGTACGCCTGCGGCGGGTGGTAGGGCCCGGTGGGTTGCTGAGGCTGGCGCTCCCCGGGGAGCGGGGACGCCGCCTGCTGCGCCCCGGCCGACTGGGCGCCCGGAGCGGCCGGGCCCGCTCCAGCCGCGTACTGCTGGGTCTGCGGGCCTCGGGTGTCCGTCACAGTTCCCCCCTGGGATCCATGAGTGTCAGGCGAGTGCGAGTCGGTCGCGTGGGGTTTGATCGCCTGCAGGTTGGTCGTGTGGGAGTCCGTCGCAGGCGCGGCGGAGCCACGGCCGCCGCCGTCCGTTTCCGCACCGGTCGAGGTACCGGCAGGGATACCGGCAGATCCGGCGCCCGTGGCTCCGCTCACGCTGACTCACTCCTCGTGCTACTCGGCCGAGGGCGCCTCACCCTCGTCCGTGCCGGTGGTCGCGGCACCTTCGGCGGTCTCGTCGACGGCAATGGCGCCGTCAACCTCCTCCGCCTCACGTCCCGCCTCGGCGTTACGTGCGATACCGACCACGGCATCGCGCTTGCCCAGATTGATCAGTTGGACGCCCATGGTGTCACGGCCCGTCTCCCTGACCTCGTTGACTCGCGTGCGAATCACACCGCCGGACAGCGTGATGGCGAGGATCTCGTCGGTCTCCTCGACCACCAGCGCGCCGACGAGCGATCCACGGTCCTCGACGATCTTGGCGGCCTTGATGCCGAGGCCGCCGCGACCCTGGACGCGGTACTCGTCAACAGCGGTCCGCTTCGCGTACCCGCCGTCGGTGGCAGTGAACACGAACGTACCGGGTCGAACAACATTCATCGAGAGCAGTTCGTCTCCCGCACGGAAACTCATGCCCTTGACGCCCGAGGTCGCGCGGCCCATGGGGCGCAGCGACTCGTCCGTCGCGGTGAACCTGATCGACTGCGCCTTCTTGCTGATCAGCAGCAGATCGTCGTCGGGCGAGACGAGTTCGGCTCCGATCAGTTCGTCGTCGGAACCGTCCTCCCTTTCACGGAGGTTGATCGCGATCACGCCGCCGGAGCGGGGCGAATCGTAATCCTTCAGCGGCGTCTTCTTGACCAGACCCGCCTTCGTGGCCAGGACCAGATACGGCGCGGCCTCGTAGTCGCGGATCGCGAGGATCTCGGCGATCGCCTCGTCCGGCTGGAAGGCCAGCAGGTTGGCGACATGCTGGCCGCGCGCGTCCCGGCCGGCGTCCGGCAGCTCGTAGGCCTTGGCCCGGTACACCCGGCCCTTGTTGGTGAAGAACAGCAGCCAGTGGTGGGTCGTCGAGACGAAGAAGTGGTCGACGATGTCGTCTTCCTTCAGCTTCGTACCGCGTACGCCCTTGCCGCCGCGCTTCTGCGCCCGGTAGTCGTCCGTCTTGGTCCGCTTGACGTAACCGCCGCGCGTGACCGTGACGACGATGTCCTCCTCGGCGATGAGGTCCTCGATGGACATGTCACCGTCGTAGGGGATCAGCTGGGTCTTGCGGTCGTCGCCGTACTTCTCGACGATCGCGGCGAGTTCCTCGCTGACGATGCCGCGCTGGCGGATCGGCGAGGCGAGGATCTCGTTGTACTCGTTGATCTTCGCCTGGAGCTCGTCGTGCTCCTGGACGATCTTCTGGCGCTCCAGGGCGGCCAGTCGGCGCAGCTGCATCTCGAGGATGGCGTTGGCCTGGATCTCGTCGATCTCCAGGAGGTCCATCAGGCCCCCGCGCGCGATTTCGACGGTGTCGCTACGCCGGATCAGCGCAATGACCTCGTCGATGGCGTCCAGCGCCTTCAGCAGACCGCGCAGGATGTGCGCCCGCTCCTCGGCCTTGCGCAGCCTGAAGCGCGTACGGCGGACGATGACCTCGATCTGGTGCGTCACCCAGTGGCGGATGAACGCGTCCAGGGACAGCGTGCGCGGCACACCGTCGACCAGCGCCAGCATGTTGGCGCCGAAGTTCGTCTGCAGGTCGGTGTGCTTGTAGAGGTTGTTCAGTACGACCTTGGCGACCGCGTCCCGCTTCAGGACGATGACGAGGCGCTGGCCCGTGCGGGAGCTCGTCTCGTCGCGGACGTCCGCGATGCCGCCGATCTTGCCGTCCTTCACCAGGTCGGCGATCTTCTGCGCGAGGTTGTCGGGGTTGACCTGGTACGGCAGCTCCGTGACCACCAGGCACTGGCGGCCCTGGATCTCCTCGACCTCGACGACCGCGCGCATGGTGATCGAGCCGCGGCCGGTGCGGTAGGCCTCCTCGATGCCCTTACGGCCCACCACCAGGGCACCGGTCGGGAAATCGGGGCCCTTGATGCGCTCGATGAGCGCATCCAGCAGCTCCTCGTGGCTGGCCTCCGGGTGCTCCAGGTACCACTGGGCGCCGGCCGCGACCTCGCGCAGATTGTGCGGGGGGATGTTGGTGGCCATGCCGACCGCGATACCGGCCGAGCCGTTGATCAGCAGGTTCGGGAAACGGGCGGGCAGGACGGTCGGCTCCTGGGAGCGGCCGTCGTAGTTGTCCGTGAAGTCGACGGTCTCCTCGTCGATGTCGCGGACCATCTCCATCGACAGCGGCGCCATCTTGCACTCGGTGTAGCGCATGGCCGCCGCCGGGTCGTTGCCCGGGGAGCCGAAGTTGCCGTTGGAGTCGACGAGCGGCATGCGCATCGCCCACGGCTGGGCCAGGCGGACCAGCGCGTCGTAGATGGAGCTGTCGCCGTGGGGGTGGTAGTTGCCCATGACGTCGCCCACGACACGGGCGCACTTGTAGAAGCCGCGCTCGGGCCGGTAGCCGCCGTCGTACATCGCGTACAGGACGCGGCGGTGGACGGGCTTGAGGCCGTCCCGGACGTCCGGCAGCGCGCGGGAGACGATGACGGACATCGCGTAGTCGAGGTAGGAGCGCTGCATCTCCGTCTCGAGCCCGACGGGCTCGACGCGGAGGGCCAGGCCCTCTTCTTCAGGCGTGACTGGAGTGTTCTCGTCGGCCATAGCTGGTGAAGATCCTTCCTGGTGCGGTCAGCTGAGACCGACTCAGATGTCGAGGAAGCGGACGTCCTTGGCGTTGCGCTGGATGAACTGGCGGCGCGCCTCGACGTCCTCGCCCATCAGGACCGAGAACAGCTCGTCGGCTTGGGCGGCATCGTCCAGGGTGACCTGGCCGAGGACGCGGTGCTCCTGGTCCATCGTGGTGATGCGCAGCTCCTCGGCGTTCATCTCGCCGAGACCCTTGAAGCGCTGGATCGAGTCCTCCCTGATCCGCTTGCCACGCTGGCGGCCCATCTCGATCAGTGCGTCGCGCTCGCGGTCGGAGTAGGCGTACTCGACGTCCTCCCGGCCCCACTTGATCTTGTAGAGCGGGGGACGGGACAGGAACACATGGCCCGCCTCGACCAGCGGCCGCATGAAGCGGAACAGGAAGGTCAGCAGCAGGGTGTTGATGTGCTGGCCGTCGACGTCGGCGTCCGCCATGAGGATGATCTTGTGGTAGCGGAGCTTCTCGATGTCGAAGTCCTCGTGGACCCCGGTGCCGAAGGCGGAGATCAACGCCTGGATCTCCTGGTTCTGCAGGATCTTGTCGATCCGCGCCTTCTCGACGTTGAGGATCTTGCCTCGGATCGGGAGGATCGCCTGGTACTCCGGGTTGCGGCCGGACTTGGCCGAGCCGCCGGCGGAGTCACCCTCGACGATGAAGATCTCGCACTTGATGGGGTCGTTCGACTGGCAGTCCGACAGCTTGCCCGGCAGCGACGCGCTCTCCAGCAGACCCTTGCGGCGGGTCAGGTCACGGGCCTTGCGGGCCGCCACGCGCGCGGTGGCCGCCTGGATGCCCTTGCGGACGATGTCCGCGCCCTCGTTCGGGTTGCGGTCCAGCCAGTCGTTGAGGTGCTCGTAGACCACCTTCTGGACGAAGGTCTTCGCCTCCGTGTTGCCCAGCTTGGTCTTGGTCTGGCCCTCGAACTGGGGCTCGCTCAGCTTGACCGAGATGATCGCCGTCAGACCCTCGCGGATGTCGTCACCCGTGAGGTTGTCGTCCTTCTCCCGCAGCAGCTTCTTGTCGCGCGCGTACTTGTTGATGAGCGAGGTCAGCGCGGCGCGGAAGCCCTCTTCGTGCGTACCGCCCTCGTGGGTGTGGATGATGTTGGCGAACGAGTACACGCCCTCGGTGTAGCCGTTGTTCCACTGCATCGCGACCTCGACGGACAGGTTCTTCTCCTTGTCCTCCGCCTCGAGGTCGATGACCGACGGGTGCACCACATCTCCCTTGCGGGAGTTCAGGTACGTCACGAAGTCGACGATGCCGCCCTCGTAGTGGTACGCGACCGTCTTGGGCTCGGCCTTCTCGTCCGCGCCCGCCTCGTCCGCACCGGCCGTGGCCTTGGCCGACTCGCGCTCGTCAGTGAGTTTGATCGTCAAACCCTTGTTGAGGAACGCCATCTCCTGGAAGCGCCGCGAGAGCGTCTCGAAGGAGTAGTCGGTGGTCTCGAAGATGTCCGGGTCGGCCCAGAAGGTCACCGACGTGCCGGTCTCCTCCGTGGCCTCGTGCTGGGCGAGCGGGGCCGTCGGGACGCCCATCTTGTAGTCCTGCGTCCAGCGGTAGCCGTCGGTCTTGACCTCGACGGAGACCTTGCTCGACAGGGCGTTCACGACCGAGACGCCGACACCGTGCAGACCACCGGAGACCGCGTAGCCGCCGCCGCCGAACTTGCCGCCCGCGTGCAGCACGGTCAGCACCACCTCGACGGCCGGCTTGCCCTCGGAGGGGACGATGCCCACCGGGATGCCACGGCCGTTGTCGACGACCCGGACCCCGCCGTCGGCGAGGATCGTGACGTCGATGGTGTCCGCGTGCCCGGCCAGCGCCTCGTCGACGGAGTTGTCGACGACCTCCTGCACAAGGTGGTGCAGTCCGCGCTCACCGGTCGAGCCGATGTACATGCCGGGTCGCTTGCGGACGGCGTCCAGACCCTCGAGGACGGTAATGGCGCTGGCGTCGTACGAAGCCGTGACCTCGCCGTTCGAGGCGATGGCCGCGGCGTTCACGCCGGCGTCGGTGGACGGGATGTTCTCGTTGGGGTTGCCGGAATCGGCCACGAAGCGCCCTTTCTGGCACAGCACGAGCCGGGCTCGTCGGCGGGTTGCCGGAGCGGCTGCGGCATGTTGCGTTGGTAAGCCTTGATCAGCGTTGCTCAGCTTTTCCCGGACGTCCCCACGACTGGGGCGGGATTGTCCTCCAGTCTACCGGTAGCGCCGACAGTGATGGGGGTTTGCGGGCACCTGAGTCCTCATGTGGCGCCCTGAACCATCCTCGGCCGGGTCCCGATATGCGGATGGGGGCTCCAAGAGGCTCACAGAGGCACTCAGCGCTTCCGGATGTCAACCCTTTGCTACTCCGGGGTCAGGCCGATATTCGCAACTGTGTCCGGTCATGCGGCAGTAGGCGTCCTGCGGTCGCACCGGCGCACGTACGGCCGCCCCGCCGACGGCACCAACGTGATGTCGGTCACTCCCGGCAGACCCGGTCGACCGGGTCACCCGTAGGTGTCGCCGGGGCCCGTGCTGCCGGGAGCACGCAAGGGGCCGTAGCGGCGGGCGGGGCCGCCGGGACCGTACACCTTGATCTGTTTCACCGCGCCGTGCCCGAGGTCCTCGTTGAGGCGGGCGACCAGCGTGGGCGCGAGCAGCCGCAGATTCGTCGCCCAGGCCGTGGAGTCGCAGCGCACGACCAGCACCCGCTCGTCCTCGTCGTACTTCTCCGGAACGCAGTGCTTGGCCACGTCCTCGCCGACGATCTGCGGCCAGCGGCCCATCACGCCGCCCACCGCGGCCGGAGTCTCCCAGCCCCGCTCGCTGATCAGCCGGTTGATCGCCGCGCCGAGCGCCATCGGGTCACGGCCGTCGGCACGCGCCCCGGAGCGCAGGCCACCACGCCGCGCCTGCTTCTTCTGCTGCGCCGCGTCCCCACGCGCGCGTGCCTGCTCCTTCGCCGCCCGCAGCGCGACCCGCGCGAGGTCGACGCCGGAAGGGGTCCCCTTGGGTGCCGGTTCATCGGTGCTCATACGCGCTCCACCGCCCCGTCCGACACCGTGTACCGCGCCCCCGCCAGCACATGCGGTACGTCGTCGTCGACCGCAGCCGTCACCAGCACCTGCTCGCCGGGCGCGACCAGCTCGGCCAGGCGCTCACGGCGGCGGGTGTCCAGCTCCGCGAAGACGTCGTCAAGGATCAGCACAGGCTCGTTGCCCTCGGCGCGCAGCAGGTCGTACGACGCGAGGCGCAGCGCCAGCGCGTAGGACCAGGACTCCCCGTGGGAGGCGTACCCCTTGGCGGGCAGCTCACCGAGTTTGAGAATCAAATCGTCCCGATGGGGCCCTACGAGGGTGACGCCCCGCTCGATCTCCTGCTTACGGGCCTCGGCCAGCGCCGCGGTCAGCTGCTCGAAGAGGGCCTCGCGGGTGTGCGCATCGCCCGGAGACGACGCCCTGTACTCCAGGGCGACCGGGCCGCCGCCGGGGGCCAGCTGCTCGTACGCCTTGTCGGCGAGCGGCTGAAGCGCGGCGATCAGGTCGAGGCGCTGGGCGAGCAGCTCGGCGCCCGCGCGCGCGAGGTGCTGATCCCATACGTCGAGGGTGGACAGGTCCATCGAGCGGCCCCCGTGTCGGCGGGCCAGCGCGGCCGACTTCAGCAGCGTGTTCCGCTGCCTGAGGACACGCTCGTAGTCGGAGCGCACGCCGGCCATGCGCGGCGAACGAGCGGTGATCAGCTCGTCGAGGAAGCGGCGCCGCTCCCCGGGGTCGCCCTTCACCAGGGCGAGGTCCTCGGGCGCGAACATCACGGTGCGCACGATGCCGAGCACATCACGGGGCCTGACCTGCGAGGACCTGTTGATGCGGGCACGGTTGGCCTTGCCGGGGTTCAGCTCCAGCTCCACCAGCTGCTGCCGGTCACCCTGGCGGACCTGCGCGCGGATGATCGCGCGGTCGGCACCCATGCGGACGAGGGGGGCGTCGGAGGCGACCCGGTGGCTGCCGAGAGTGGCGAGGTAGCCGACGGCCTCGACGAGATTCGTCTTGCCCTGCCCATTGGGCCCGACGAAGGCGGTGACGCCCGGGTCGAGCGGGACCTCGACCCGGGCATACGAGCGGAAGTCGGCCAGCGACAGATGCGTGACGTGCATGGTGGTGCGCCGACCTCCCCCGGTGTCCTGTGTTACTCGCTACTTCTTCTCGACCGCGTGGCCGCCGAACTGGTTCCGCAGCGCCGCAATCATCTTCATCTGCGGAGAGTCCTCCTGGCGCGACGCGAACCGCGCGAAGAGGGAAGCCGTGATCGCGGGCAGCGGCACGGCGTTGTCGATGGCGGCCTCCACAGTCCAGCGGCCCTCACCGGAGTCCTGTGCATAACCCTTGAGCTGCTCCAGGTGCTCGTCCTCATCGAGGGCGTTGACCGCAAGGTCGAGCAGCCAGGAGCGGATGACAGTGCCCTCCTGCCAGGACCGGAAGACCTCCCGGACGTCGGTCACGGAGTCGACCTTCTCCAGCAGCTCCCAGCCCTCGGCGTAGGCCTGCATCATCGCGTACTCGATGCCGTTGTGGACCATCTTCGCGAAGTGGCCCGCGCCAACCTTGCCGGCGTGCACCGACCCGAAGTCGCCCTTCGGCTTGAGCGCATCGAAGATCGGCTGCACCTTGGCAACGTTCGCCGCGTCACCGCCGTACATCAGCGCATAGCCGTTCTCCAGGCCCCAGACGCCGCCGGAGACGCCGCAGTCGACGAAGCCTATGCCCTTGGCGGCCAGCTCCTCGGCGTGCTTCTCGTCGTCCGTCCAGCGCGAGTTCCCGCCGTCCACGACGACGTCACCGGGCTCCAGCAGCTCGGCGAGCTCGTCGATGGTCGACTGGGTGGGTGCACCGGCCGGGACCATCACCCACACGACCCGCGGGCCTGTCAGCTTGCCCACAAGCTCTTCGAGGCTGTGGACATCCGCGAGGTCCGGGTTGCGGTCGTATCCGACGACGGTGTGGCCCGCGCGGCGTATCCGCTCGCGCATGTTGCCGCCCATCTTGCCGAGGCCGACGAGACCGAGCTCCATCAGTTGTGTTCCTTAGGTTGCTGTGGCGTGTGAGGCACCTTCGTACCCAGGTCCGAGCCTAAACCCGGACTGTCACGCACACCTGTGGGCATACGCGCTCATACGTAGCCCCTCACCTGCAGCTTTCGACGGACGAGCGGGCCCGGTCGTCCACTCGGACCGCACAGCCTGTGGACAACTGTCGGCAGCGTCAGCCGCTCAGGCGCACCGGCATGATCAGGTACTTGTAGGCCTCGTCCGCCTCGGCATCCAGCGCCGGCTTGCCGCTGAGCAGCGCGGGCTTCGTCGACGTCGTGAACGACAGCTGGGCCACCGGGGAGTCGATGGCGCTCAGTCCGTCCAGCAGGAACGTCGGGTTGAAGGCGATCGAGATGTCATCGCCCTCCAGCTGGGCGTCCACCCGTTCCACAGCCTGTGCGTCGTCGCTGGAGCCGGCCTCCAGGATGAGCACGCCCTGCTCGAAGCTGAGCCGCACCGGGGTGTTCCGCTCGGCGACCAGGGCCACACGCTTGACGGCTTCCACGAAGGGCGCGGTCTCGATCACGGCGACGGAGTTGAACTCGGTCGGGAACAGCGTGCGGTACTTCGGGAGGTCGCCCTCCAGGAGGCGGGTCGTCGTACGGCGACCGGCGCCCTCGAAGCCGATCAGACCCTCGCCCGCGCCCGAGCCGGACAGCGCCAGGATCACGCTGTCGCCGCTGGTCAGCGCCTTGGCCGTGTCCAGGAGCGTCTTGGCGGGCACCAGGGCGACCGCAGAGGCGTCCGGGTTCTCCGGCTTCCAGAGGAACTCGCGGACCGCGAAGCGGTAGCGGTCGGTCGAGGCCATGGTGACCCGGTCGCCCTCGATCTCGATGCGCACACCGGTGAGGACGGGCAGCGTGTCGTCACGACCGGCGGCGATGGCGACCTGGGCGGCCGCGGCGGCGAAGACCTCGCCGGGGACCGTGCCCGTGGCGTTCGGCATCTGCGGCAGCGCCGGGTACTCCTCCACGGGCAGGGTGTGGAGTGTGAAGCGCGAGGAGCCGCAGACCACCGTCGCCCGTACACCGTCTGTGGAAATCTCCACCGGCCGGTTGGGGAGGGCGCGGGAGATGTCGGCGAGCAGTCGGCCCGAGACGAGGACCGTGCCCTCCTCCTCGACCTCCGCCTCCACCGACACGCGGGCGGAGACCTCGTAGTCGAAGCTGGACAGGCTCAGCTGGCCGTCCTCGGCCTTCAGCAGCAGGCCGGCGAGGACAGGCGCCGGCGGACGGGCCGGAAGGCTGCGCGCCGCCCAGGCCACTGCCTCCGCGAGTACGTCGCGTTCCACCCGGATCTTCACTGTTGCCGCCTCCTGCTGTTGCCGGCGCTTCTCGCCCTGCCTGGCTTCGTCGTCTGTCTCGGTGTCGCGGGCCCTGGGATGGGAAGGACACCGGGGAACAGTCTGACGCACCGCACTGACAGTAGGTGCCTCTCGGGGTCAAGTCGTGACGAGGGGCAGCAGGACGCCGAAGAGCGAGTTGTGCACAGGGCCCTCTTCGAAACGGATTCCCAGCTCTCTCTAGTTGGGAGTAGTAGTAGGGCCTGTGGATACCGTGGATAACTACGTTTTCCCAGCTCAGGGCGGAAATTTTGTCCACGGGGCCTGTGGGCGGAGGCAGTGGACAACTGAACGCTTCTGTGGAGAACGGAAAGTTCTGCACACCCCATGCACAGGGTGGGGCGAGTTCTCCCCAGCGCCGTCCCCAGCTTTACCCATGTTTCCCACAGTCCAACCCGGCAGCTTTGTGTGACGCCTTTCACTCGGGCCGGTGAGCAGGCGCGTCGTGTTGCCGAACAGTGGACAGAGCTGTGGAGAAGGTAAGCGTCACTGGGGACAACCTGCCCCGGCCTGTGGGTTGCCGGTGGACAACTCCGCGCACAGTCTGTGGATCATCTGCCTGTCCACAGTCTGTGGAGATCCTTCGTCCACCGATCCACAACCACCTGACCTGGCTTGATGGTCCTTCAACAGGTCAGGCTGTGGACACGGTCTGGACAACTTCGCAGTCCCCAGGATGTGGACGGCAGAAAGTCACCGAATCTGTGGAGAGTGGCCGTAACTCGGCTCGTAATCGAACCGCGGGTGGCCGGCGAACGACGAAGGGCGCCCCGGGGACCTCGTCCCGGGGCGCCCTCAGAGGCGTAGGACGGCTGTCGTCAGCCGTTCTTGATGCGGTTCGTCAGCTCGGTGACCTGGTTGTAGATGGAGCGCCGCTCGGCCATCAGATTGCGGATCTTGCGGTCGGCGTGCATCACCGTCGTGTGGTCGCGGCCGCCGAACAGCGCGCCGATCTTCGGCAGGGACAGGTCCGTCAGCTCACGGCACAGGTACATGGCGATCTGCCGGGCCGTCACCAGCGCGCGCCCGCGCGAAGTTCCGCACAGGTCCTCGACCGTGAGGCCGAAGTAGTCGGCGGTCGCGCTCATGATGGCCGTCGAGGTGATCTCGGGAGCGGTGTCCTCGCCGCCGGGGATCAGGTCCTTCAGGACGATCTCCGTCAGGCCCAGGTCCACCGGCTGCCGGTTGAGCGACGCGAACGCCGTCACCCGGATCAGTGCGCCCTCCAGTTCGCGGATGTTGCGCGAGATCCGCGAGGCGATGAACTCCAGTACCTCCGGCGGGGCATTGAGCTGCTCCTGCACCGCCTTTTTGCGCAGAATCGCGATCCGCGTCTCCAGCTCGGGCGGCTGGACGTCGGTGATCAGGCCCCACTCGAAACGGTTCCGCAACCGGTCCTCCAGCGTCACCAGCTGCTTGGGCGGCCGGTCGCTGGAGAGCACGATCTGCTTGTTGTCGTTGTGGAGCGTGTTGAAGGTGTGGAAGAACTCCTCCTGCGTCGACTCCTTGTCCGCGAGGAACTGGATGTCGTCGACGAGCAGGATGTCCATCTCGCGGTACCGCTTGCGGAAGCTGTCGCCCTTGCCGTCGCGGATGGAGTTGATGAACTCGTTGGTGAACTCCTCCGAGCTCACGTACCGCACACGCGTGCCCGGGTAGAGGCTCCGCGCGTAGTGTCCGATCGCGTGCAGCAGGTGCGTCTTGCCGAGCCCCGACTCCCCATAGATGAACAGGGGGTTGTACGCCTTGGCCGGCGCCTCGGCGACGGCCACCGCAGCCGCGTGCGCGAAGCGGTTCGAGGCGCCGATGACGAACGTGTCGAAGAGGTACTTCGGGTTCAGCCGCGCGGTCGGCTCACCGGGGCCGGTCGCCGGCGCGGGCTGCGCCGCCAGCGGGCCTGGCGCGCCACTGGACGCGGGCAGCGAGGTGCCCGCCGGGCCGCGGTGTGCGGGCCCGGCGCCGCCTTGCTGCTCGGGCAGTTCCCGTCGGGCGTCGCGTTGGTCGTAGTCGCCGCGTGACGGGTCGTAGTCGGAGCGGTGCTGGTCGTACGACGGGCGCTCCATGCCCTGCTGGCGGTACTCCTGCGAGGGCGATCCGTACGAGTCCTGCGCCGGGGAGCCGTAGGACTCGCGGGACGGTGATCCGTAGGAGTCCTGTGCGTGGGAGCCGTACGCGTCCTGTGCGTGGGATCCGTACGAGTCCTGCGGCGGCGTTGCATAGGGATCCCGTTCCGGGAAGCCGAGCCGCGGCTGCTGCCAGCTGTACTCGTCCTGCGCCGGCAGTGGCCAGGCGCCCGGCTCGGGGCGCTGGTACTCCGCCGGGTAGGCGGGGCGGGCAGTGGGGAGCTGGTCGCCGGACGCTAAGGGGCGCTGCTCGGAGCGGTGCCGGCCGTAGCCCTCGTACTGGCCGGACGGAGCGGGGAGTTCCGGCTCCTCGTAGCGCGGCTGGGGCTGGGTGGGGGGTGCCGGCGGGGCCGGGGGCTCGCCGGCGGAGTCGTCGACGGTGATCGCGATGCGGATCGGGCGGCCGCACTCACGGCTCAGCGTCTCGCTCACGATCGGGGCGAGGCGGCCCTCGAGCACGCCCTTCGCGAACTCGTTCGGTACGGCCAGCAGGGCGGTGTCGGCGACCAGCGCGATGGGCTGGCAGCGCCAGATCCAGTGCTCGTCCTTGGCCTCGACGCCCTGCCCGCGGCCCTCACCGAGAAGCTGCTCGAGAACTCGTGGCCACACTGCGGCAAGATCGGCAGGTACGTCAGCCACAGGGCACGCTCTCTCACGGGTCCCACGAACGTGTGGTTGTGGGACGGGTCGGGATGTAAGTCGGGTTCCGCAGGGATAAGGGAACGAATCGGAGTCCAGCCACGGTAGTCAGGGCGACCGCTGTGGTTCAAGTTATTGTCCCCAGCCTGTGGATAGTGTCTCCCCGCGGCCGCCGGTTTGACCGGATGGCGTAGCCCCGCGTACCGTAACCAGGTCGAGTTGTCGATGGCTGCTGCCGCCTGCCTCCGATGGGCACAGATCGCGTCAAGGTGATCGGAAAGCGGTGCACTCGGGCGTAACGCGAGCTACTCGTGGGCGCACGGTGACAGCCAGGACGGCACCCCGCCACCACCGATTTCTTTCTGGAGCCCCCGAGTGAGCAAGCGCACCTTCCAGCCGAACAACCGTCGTCGCGCGAAGACCCACGGCTTCCGGCTGCGTATGCGCACCCGTGCCGGCCGCGCGATTCTCGCGTCCCGCCGTAGCAAGGGTCGCGCCCGTCTGTCCGCCTGATCCCGGTCAGGTCATGACGTCGTGCTGCCCACCGAGAACCGGCTGAGGCGGCGCGAGGACTTCGCGACCGCGGTTCGACGAGGACGCCGGGCCGGACGCCCACTTCTCGTCGTCCACCTTCGTAGCGGTGCCACGGACCCGCACGCGCCTGGGGAGAGCGCTCCCCCGACGCGTGCGGGTTTCGTCGTGAGCAAGGCCGTGGGTGGCGCTGTCGTGCGCAACAAAGTGAAGCGCAGACTTCGCCATCTGATGCGTGAGCGAGTCGACCAGCTGCCCCCCGGTAGCCTGGTAGTCGTACGAGCGCTGCCCGGTGCGGGTGACGCTGAACATGCACAGCTGGCCCGAGACCTGGATGCCGCTCTTCAGCGGTTGCTGGGAGGGGGCGCGCGATGAAGTACCCGCTGCTGGCGCTGATCAAGCTGTACCAGTGGACGATCAGCCCGTTGCTCGGGCCGGTGTGCAAGTACTACCCGTCGTGTTCCCACTACGGCTACACGGCTATTGACCGGCACGGTGCCCTCAAGGGCACCGCACTCACGGCCTGGCGCATCCTGCGCTGCAATCCGTGGTCGCTGGGTGGTGTGGACCATGTCCCGCCGCGCAGGCGTCCGCGGTGGCACGAACTGCTGCGCAACGCATGGCGCGCACGCAAGGGCGGGCCCTCCGCCGCCGAAACGGCCACCGGAGAGAATGTTCCTTCAAGCAACGTTCCTTCGAGCCCGGCCGCAGAGACCCCGTCCCATGCCCAAGGAGCATGATTAGTGGACACGATTGCCAGCCTCTTCAGCTTCATCACCACGCCCGTTTCGTGGGTCATCGTTCAGTTCCACTCGCTGTACGGTGCGATCTTCGGCCCTGACACGGGCTGGGCCTGGGGCCTGTCCATCGTGTCTCTGGTGGTCCTGATCCGTATCTGCCTGATCCCGCTCTTCGTGAAGCAGATCAAGGCGACCCGGGCCATGCAGACGCTCCAGCCCGAGATGAAGAAGATCCAGGAGCGCTACAAGAGCGACAAGCAGCGTCAGTCCGAAGAGATGATGAAGCTGTACAAGGAGACGGGCACCAACCCGCTCTCCTCGTGCCTTCCCATCCTGGCGCAGTCGCCGTTCTTCTTCGCCCTGTACCACGTGCTCAACAGCATCGCGTCGAACGACACCATCGGCGTGATCAACGAGCGGCTGCTGGAGAGCGCGCAGAAGGCGCACATCTTCGGTGCTCCTCTGGCCGCGAAGTTCACGGACAGCTCGAGCACGGTCGAGGCGCTCGGCTCCTCGATCACCGATGTGCGGGTCGTCACCGCCATCATGATCATCCTGATGTCGCTGTCGCAGTTCTACACGCAGCGCCAGCTGATGACGAAGAACGTCGACACCACGGTGAAGACGCCGTTCATGCAGCAGCAGAAGATGCTGATGTACGTCTTCCCCGTCATCTTCGCCGTCTTCGGTATCAACTTCCCGGTCGGTGTTCTCGTCTACTGGCTGACCACCAACGTGTGGACCATGGGCCAGCAGATGTACGTCATCCGCAACAACCCGACCCCGGGTTCCAAGGCCCAGGCCGCCTACCTGGACCGCCTGTACAAGCACGTCACGCACCACGGCAAGGCCCGCAACCGGCGTGAGCGCGCCATCGTGAAGGCCATCGTCGCCAAGGGGCGCGACCGCAACGACTACGAGCGCAAGTTCATCAACGGACTGAGCAAGGCGGGCCTCGCGGCCCAGGCCGACGGCTCCGTTGTGAAGAGCGACACCGCCGTGGCCACCGTGACCGAGGAAGGTACGCCGGCCACCGCCGCTCCCAAGCGGCAGCAGCCCAAGCGCCAGCCCAAGTCCAAGCGCCAGACCGGCGGACCGAAGCCTGCCGGAAGTGCCGAGAAGACCTCCTCGCCGTCGACCTCGCTGAGCAAGTCCGGCGACCCGGAGGACGCCAAGCCGGCGGGGTCCGCCGGGAAGGCGGCCCCCAAGTCCGGAGGCGGTTCCCGCAGCCGGGCCCAGTCCGGCCAGCGCAAGGGTCCGCAGCGGCCCAAGTCCTCGTCCAAGAAGTAAGAAGGAGTCCATCCCGTGACGGAAGGCACCACCTCCGCCGCTACCGAGGGTGCAGACACCCTGACCCGCCTGGAGCAGGAGGGTGACATCGCGGCGGACTACCTCGAGGGTCTGCTGGACATCGCCGATCTCGACGGCGATATCGACATGGACGTCGAGGGTGACCGCGCTGCTGTCTCGATCATCAGCGACACGGGGAGCCGCGACCTGCAGAAGCTGGTCGGCCGGGACGGTGAGGTGCTGGAGGCGCTTCAGGAGCTCACGCGCCTGGCCGTGCACCGGGAGACCGGCGATCGCAGCCGGCTGATGCTGGACATCGCGGGCTACCGGGCCAAGAAGCGCTCCGAGCTCTCCGAGCTGGGCGCCAAGGCCGCCGCCGAGGCCAAGAGCAGCGGCTCGCCCGTGAAGCTCAAGCCGATGACGCCGTTCGAGCGCAAGGTCGTCCACGACGCGGTCAAGGCCGCAGGTCTGCGCAGCGAGTCCGAGGGCGAGGAGCCCGAGCGCTTCGTCGTCGTGCTGCCCGCCTGATCGGTCCTACGCTCCACCGGCCCCGTCTGTTGCGCAGACGGGGCCGAACTTTGTCAGCCTGGTGGTCAGCGCCCAGTGCGCTTTTGCGGTACGGAAGGACGGTTCCCGTGACGGAGGCAGCGGAGCTCCCCCCTGCGCCCGAGCAGGCACGCGACGTATTCGGTGATCGCTTCGCGGATGCGGTGAGGTACGCCGAGCTCCTGGCCGAGACCGGGGTGCAGCGTGGGCTCATCGGCCCGCGTGAGGTGCCCCGTCTCTGGGAGCGGCATCTGCTGAACTGCGCCGTGCTCTCGGAGGTCGTTCCCGAGGGCGTGACTGTGTGCGACGTGGGTTCCGGTGCCGGTCTGCCCGGGATTCCCCTGGCGCTGGTGCGGGACGACTTGAAGATCACGTTGCTCGAGCCACTGCTCAGGCGGACGAACTTCCTGACCGAGGTTGTGGAACTGCTGGGCCTCGATCATGTGACCGTCGTGCGCGGACGTGCCGAGGAGGTCATGGGCAAGCTGCCGCCGGTCCATGTGGTGACGGCGCGGGCCGTGGCCCCGCTGGATCGGCTGGCCACCTGGGGGATTCCGTTGTTGCGCCCGTACGGCGAGATGCTCGCGCTCAAGGGCGACACCGCGGAGGAGGAG
Organism: Streptomyces sp. KR55; assembly: GCF_052245645.1. Taxonomy (NCBI): domain Bacteria; kingdom Bacillati; phylum Actinomycetota; class Actinomycetes; order Kitasatosporales; family Streptomycetaceae; genus Streptomyces; species Streptomyces sp. KR55. Next base: position 17,394 of record NZ_JBQQCE010000064.1, read on the forward strand.
CTGAAGAGCGCGGCCACTGCTCTGAGCAAGCTCGGTGCGGTTCAGACGTCCATCCTGCATGTCGGCGAGGGTGTGGTGGATCCGATGTCCACGGTCGTGCGTGTGGAGGTCGGGGAGAGTCCGGGCGGTGTGCGGTTCGCGGCGAAGCGTGCGAAGGCGGCACGTACGGGGCGGGCGCGGCGGCGGCGCTGAGATCGGTGGGTGCTGGGCCGTGGTGCCGTTCTCCTGAGGCGCTTGCTGATCCGTCCTGAGGACGAGACGTACTCCACACAAGCTGCCAAACCTATGCATGACGGAGTGTCGCGACGTTCCGGCCCCGGCCGCTGTGCATCGTGTTTCACGTGAAACGTCGCTCACTGCTCCACGGCATCATCGGCCGCGGCCGCGCCGCGGCCGAACCTCGTGACCGCAAGCCTCTCGGTTCCCTGGGCGGAGAGGCTCCTCCCGATTCGGATGACGCTCCGTCCCCCTCCAGGGGCACGGAGTTGTCCACAGAGGTGGATTTCTCCACAGAACACCAGGCCTCACTGGTTCGCGACCCCGAAGACATGGGAGGCTCTGTTCATTGCGAGCCTGAAGTCGAGGAGAGTGAATCCTTGCGGTCCGACGCCAACATCGCGGGACCGATGACCGATCCGGTCCCCGGTCCCCGTACCGAGTCGCCGGGGGAGGATGTTTCACGTGAAACACCGCCCCCGATGGACGACACTCCCATCGGTCGTGCTGCCCAACTGGCGGTCGAGGCTCTGGGCCGGGCCGGTGAGGGTCTGCCACGACCCGAACAGACCCGTGTCATCGTCGTCGCCAACCAGAAGGGTGGGGTGGGCAAGACGACGACGACCGTCAACCTGGCCGCTTCGCTGGCTCTGCACGGTGGCCGTGTCCTGGTGATCGACCTCGACCCGCAGGGCAATGCGTCCACCGCTCTGGGGATCGACCATCACGCCGAAGTCCCTTCCATCTACGACGTGTTGATCGAGAGCAAGCCGCTCTCGGAGGTCGTTCAGCCGGTCCCCGATGTCGAGGGTCTCTTCTGCGCGCCCGCCACGATCGATCTCGCCGGTGCGGAGATCGAGCTGGTGTCCCTGGTGGCGCGGGAGAGCCGTCTCCAGCGAGCGATCCAGTCCTACGAGCAGCCACTGGACTACATCCTTATCGACTGTCCGCCGTCGCTCGGTCTGCTCACGGTCAACGCGCTGGTGGCCGGCCAGGAGGTCCTCATCCCGATCCAGTGCGAGTACTACGCGCTGGAGGGGCTGGGTCAGCTGCTGCGCAACGTTGACCTGGTGCGGGGGCACCTCAACCCTTCGCTGCATGTATCGACGATCCTGCTCACCATGTACGACGGTCGGACGCGGCTTGCGTCACAGGTCGCGGACGAGGTGCGCAACCACTTCGGCGACGAGGTGCTGCGGACGAGCATTCCCCGCTCGGTCCGTATCTCCGAGGCGCCGAGCTACGGGCAGACGGTGCTGACTTACGATCCAGGATCGAGCGGTGCCCTCTCCTATCTTGAGGCGGCACGAGAAATCGCGCTGAAGGGTGTCGGCGTCAGCTATGACGGGACGCACGCCCATATCGGCGCTCAGAGCGACCAGAGCATGGTGGAGGGGATCCAGTGAGCGAGCGACGGAGGGGGCTGGGACGTGGTCTCGGCGCGCTGATCCCTGCGGCCCCGACCGAGAGGACGCCGGCGCAGACTGCGGTGGGAGGCGCTGCTTCCACGTCCCCCACGACGGTGCCGGTGCTGAACAATGAGCGCGGGGTGGCCGCGGCGAAGGTGGCCACGCTGCCGCCTGTTTCACGTGAAACCGAGGAGCCGTCGGTGAGCGGCGCCGTGGAGACGCCCGCACCTCCCATGGGCGCCCACTTCGCCGAGATCCCCCTCGGCTTCATCACGCCGAACCCGCGGCAGCCGCGTGAGGTCTTCGACGAGGATGCGCTGCACGAGCTCGTCACCTCTATCAAGGAGGTCGGGCTTCTCCAGCCGGTCGTCGTACGGCAGCTGGGCATCGACCGCTACGAGCTCATCATGGGTGAGCGGCGTTGGCGGGCCTGCCGTGAGGCAGGACTTGAGGCGATCCCGGCGATCGTGCGGGCCACGGAGGACGAGAAGCTCCTCCTGGACGCCCTGCTGGAGAATCTGCATCGGGCCCAGCTGAACCCCCTCGAAGAGGCGGCCGCCTACGATCAGTTGCTGAAGGACTTCAACTGCACGCATGACCAGTTGGCGGACCGTATCGGCCGGTCCCGCCCGCAGGTCTCCAACACGCTGCGTCTGCTGAAGTTGTCGCCGGCGGTTCAGCGCCGGGTGGCCGCCGGAGTGCTCTCCGCCGGACATGCGCGGGCCCTTCTCTCGGTCGAGGACTCGGAGGAGCAGGACCGGCTGGCGCACCGGATCGTGGCCGAGGGGCTCTCGGTGCGTGCCGTCGAGGAGATCGTGACCCTGATGGGATCGCGGCCCAAGGCGGCTCAGCGCTCCAAGGGCCCCCGGGCCGGGACCCGGGTCTCTCCGGCACTGACCGACCTCGCCACTCGTCTTTCGGACCGCTTCGAGACGCGGGTGAAGGTCGACCTGGGGCAGAAGAAGGGCAAGATCACCGTGGAGTTCGCCTCCATGGAGGACCTCGAGCGGATCCTCAGCTCGCTCGCGCCCGGTGAGGGGCCGGTCCTGCAGAAGAGCCTTCTGGAGGGCGACTCCGAGGAGGCAGAGGACTGAGCCTCGGGCGGCGGGGTGGTTCTGCCCAGCAGTGCCGTCAGTGCGGGCCGTGTCCGGTGTGTACCGGAACGCGGCCCGCACTTTGCTTTTTGGCGGTATCGATGGAATCGCATCGTGGATACGATGCGTTCGGATATGGCGCATCCACCTGGGAGTAGGCTCTAAGGGGAGGCGAGGTCATGCGACCGATGAGCCGGACCGGACTGGTGAGCGCGGGACTGGGACTGGGCGCGGTCGGCGGGTTCGTCGGCAGCCTGCTCAGGGAACGGAGCGCACTGACGGCCGCCCGCGATGCGGCGGGCGAAGGAAGCGAGGAACAGCCTTCATGGGGCGTCGGCTCGTACCGCTCACGCTGGACAACCTTCCGGACCTTCCCAAGCGCTGTCGCACGTGCGTCTTCTGGGAGTTGGATCCAGTCAGCGGTGAGGCCGCAGTAAAGGCGGGCACGTCCGCGCTGGAGAAGGAGGCCTGGATCTCCGCCGTGCTGTTGGACTGGGGATCCTGCGGGCGGGTCGTCTATGTCGATGAGGTACCGGTGGGCTTTGTGCTCTACGCGCCTCCGGCCTACGTTCCCCGCTCCACGGCGTTCCCCACGAGCCCCGTCTCGCCCGACGCCGTGCAGTTGATGACCGGGTTCATCGTGCCGGGTTACCAGGGGCAGGGGCTGGGCCGAGTGATGGTCCAGACAGTCGCCAAGGATCTTCTGCGGCGCGGCTTCAAAGCGATCGAGGCGTTCGGGGACGCCCGGTGGAAGGAACCCGCCTGTGTGCTGCCCGCTGATCATCTGCTCGCGGTCGGCTTCAAGACCGTCCGCTCCCATCCGACGTATCCGCGGATGAGGCTGGAGCTGCGCACAACGCTCTCCTGGAAGGAAGACGTGGAGCTGGCGCTGGACCGGCTGCTGGGGGCGGTGCAGAAGGAGCCAGTCCTGAGGCCGCTCTAGAACGCCGCACATCAAACGAATGGGCCAGCCCTCTCGGGCTGGCCCATTCGTGTTTCACGTGAAACATGGTGCCGTCTGCTCGACGGCACAGCGTCACTCAGCGATGAAGTCCTCGAGGTCGCGGACGATCGCGGCCTTCGGCTTGGCACCGACGATCGTCTTGGCGACCTCGCCGCCCTGGTAGACGTTCAGGGTCGGGATCGACATGACACCGTACTTGGCGGCCGTACCCGGGTTCTCGTCGATGTTCAGCTTGACGACCTCGATCTTGTCGCCGTACTCGGCGGCGATCGCCTCGAGGGACGGCGCGATCTGGCGGCACGGACCGCACCAGGCGGCCCAGAAGTCCACCAGTACGGGCTTGTCGCTCTTGAGGACGTCCTGCTCGAAGGAGTCGTCGGTCACATTCTTCAGGGTGCCGGCCACGGCGGGCTCCTAACTGGTTGGTGCGTGGGGCGGGTTGAGGGTTTAGACAGAGGTCTTCTCGGGCTCGGCCTTCTTCGCGTCCGCGAGGGCGGCGAGGAAGCGCTCGGCGTCGAGGGCGGCGGAGCAACCGGTGCCGGCCGCCGTGATCGCCTGCCGGTAGGTGTGGTCGACCACGTCACCGGAGCCGAAGACACCCGTCAGGTTGGTGCGGGTGGAGGGCGCGTCGACCTTCAGGTAGCCCTCCTCGTCCAGGTCCAGCTGGCCCTTGAACAGCTCGGTGCGCGGGTCGTGGCCGATCGCGATGAACAGGCCGGTCACCGCGAGATCCGACAGCTCGCCGGTCTTGACGTTGCGCAGCTTCAGACTGGAGAGCTTCTGATCGCCCTGGATCTCGGCGACCTCGCTGTCCCAGACGAACGAGATCTTCGGGTCGGCGAAGGCGCGCTCCTGCATCGCCTTGGAGGCGCGCAGAGTGTCCCGGCGGTGGACGACCGTGACGGACTTGGCGAAGCGCGAGAGGAAGGTGGCCTCCTCCATTGCGGTGTCGCCGCCGCCGATCACGGCGATGTCCTGGTCCTTGAAGAAGAAGCCGTCGCAGGTGGCGCACCAGGAGACACCGCGGCCGGAGAGCGCGTCCTCGTTGGGCAGGCCGAGCTTGCGGTGCTGGGAGCCGGTGGCGACGATGACGGCCTTCGCGCGGTGCACCGTGCCCGCGGTGTCGGTGACGGTCTTGATCTCACCGGTCAGGTCGACGGAGACGATGTCGTCCGGAACGAGCTCGGCGCCGAACCGCTCGGCCTGGGCGCGCATGTTGTCCATGAGCTCGGGGCCCATGATGCCGTCCTGGAAGCCCGGGAAGTTCTCCACGTCGGTGGTGTTCATCAGCGCACCGCCTGCGGTGACGGCACCCTCGAAGACCAGTGGCTTCAGCGACGCGCGCGCGGTGTAGAGCGCCGCCGTGTAGCCAGCGGGCCCGGAGCCGATGATGATCACGTTACGGACGTCGCTCACGGCTTGATTCCTCGTCTCTGGACTGCGTCGTTCGACCGGGGGGAGCCCTTTTCAGAACTCTCACCCTCACCCCACCCAACGGATCCTAAGGGGCGCGCATTCCCGCTGTGCCTGGGCACACGGAGTGCTCCCCAGAGGAGATACCTGCGGGAGCAGAGGCCGGGCGACAGGAGGAGGCGGTTGTGTCCTCAGGGGCGAGTGTAGGACTGCTCCAGCAGAACCTCGGCCGTAGCGGGCGACGACTGATCCACACAGGTCGCGTCGACGACGTAGGCCGTGACCCGCGCGGGGTTCGAGGTGTCTGGCAGGACCACGAGCAGGGCGCTCGTGCCCTGATAGGTTCCGGGCTCGGTCGCCAGGGCGGCGTCGCTGCGTCCGATGCCCTGCTGGACGCACTCGGGGACCCGGACCGTGGGCTGCTGAAGGACGCGGTTCCGGTCGGTGCTGGGGGCGGACTCCACACCGAAGTCATCGGGAGTGCGGGAGCCGTTCCCGGAGCTCTGGCCCTTGGCGAGGAGATCCACGACCTGCTGCTCCAGCTCCCCCTCGGAGAAGGTGTCCGCGGAGGCGGACTGCTGCTCGTGGGCCGTGGTCCCCGGCTCCGACCCGGTCAGCGAGGACACGAGGACGGAACCGAGTCCCAGAGCGGCGGCAGAGAAGACCGCACCCAGGACAGCCACCCTGCGGCGCCCGCCCCGCCTGCGGTTCTTACGCCCCGGACCGGTGGTGGAGGTGCCTGCGTGGCCAGAGGGGCGATCCGTGGCTGCCGATGTTTCACGTGAAACACGCGTGCCGTCGTCCGCGTCGGAGATCGTGCGGCCCGCGTCGACGGGTGCTGAGGCGCTCATCGCATCGGGTGCGGTGGCGTTGAGGAGAACCTCAGCGGCGAGAGCGGCGTCGATCCGTTCGGCGACGTCGGCGGGCATACGCGGCGGACCCGGCAGTGTGCCGAGCAGTCCCCGGATCTCTTCCAGCGACGCGAAGACATCAGCGCAGAGTTCGCACTCGTCCAGATGCCGTCGTACGTCTGCGGTCCGGTTCGGGGGGAGCAGGCCTTCGGTGAGGTCGGAGATCTCCGTGACGTCCGGGTGCCCGGCCGTATCCGTCGTGGATGTCACGCTCGCCCACCTCCGCCCTTCACAGCAGCTGAATCGCTTGGCCCTGCACCCCGTGGTCCCGCACCGTGCGGTCCCGCTGCCGGTGGGACGGATGTCCCCTGCGCCCGGTTCCGTCCCGCGGCCGGCTCTTCGCCGCGACCGGCGTTTTCCGGACGTAGATGGGTGAGCAGCGGGAGGAGTCTGGCTCTGCCGCGTGCGCAGCGGCTCTTCACCGTCCAGGTCGGGACGTCGAGCATGCGGGCGGCCTCGGCGACCGGGTAGCCCTGCATGTCCACGAGGACGAGGGCGGCGCGCTGGTCGGGCGGGAGCGTGCCGAGCGCTTCGAGGAGCTGGCGATGCAGGTCGTTTCGCTCGGCGGGGGCCGACGCCGACTCGTGCGGCTCCAGCAACTGCTCCAGCCGCTCGGTGTCGTCGACCGGCGAGGTCTTGCGGGAGGCCGCCTTGCGGGCGCGGTCGAGGCAGGCGTTCACAGTGATCCGGTGCAGCCAGGTTGTGACGGCCGACTGGCCGCGGAAGGTGTGGGCGGCCCGGTAGGCGGAGACAAGGGCGTCCTGGACCGCGTCAGCGGCCTCCTCGCGGTCCCCCAGCGTCCGCAGCGCAACCGCCCAGAGCCGGTCGCGGTGCCGCCGCACGATCTCACCGAAGGCGTCAGGGTCGCCTTCCACATGGCGGGCGAGCAGATCCCGATCGCTCACCGCGTCGTACCCGGCGCCTTCCGCCATCGGCCCCCTCCCCCTTCGGTGAGACGTCAGCCCGTGAACTTCACGTCGGTCACGGCCTGCTTGTAGCCCGGGTTGCTGAATTCGTCGCCGGGTGCCGGAGGCAGGGCAGTGAACCAGACCAACACGTACCGGGTCTTCACCGCTTTGTCGGTCTTCACGGTCGCGGAGTTCCCCGACGTCGTCACCGTACCCAGCTTCTGCATCGAGCTGATGGGCGTGGACGAGCTCATGGAGTCCGTCGCGTACAGGGAGACCGTGGTGTGGTCGCCGACGAACTCCAGCCCTATCGACGCGGTCGACAGCGTCTGCGCCGAGCCGAGGTCGTAGACGATACCGACACCAGGCTTGTAGGCGGGGTTCATGTCGGGACCGTCCGTGAAGCTGAGGGTGCGCCAGTACGTCGAGTTGTCGCCGTCGTACGTCTTGGCCACGTCCTCCGGGGCCTGGGCCGCCCCCTTCGCGACGTACTCCTGCGCTCCTGCGACGGTGAGCGGCTTGGCCGGCTTGGTCTCGTCGTCGCTCTTGTCGTTCCCGTCGTCGGTCGTCTGCGTCTGGTTCGTGTCGTCGGCCTGGCCGCCGCGTTCCATCAGGGCGTCCGCCAGCTGCCAGCTGCCGAGGCCCAGCGCGGCGATGAGGAGGGCGGAGACGCCCCACTTCAGGGCCTTGCCGGTACGGCTCTGCAGGGGTGGCGGCGGGGAGGGCACCGCCTGGGTGGTGCCCGCAGGCGGTGCGGGACGGCCGTACGTGCCCTGCTGGTAGGTCGTGCGCTGATACTCCGGCGGTGCGGTGAACGCGGGCTCCGGCGGGCGGATGCGGGGCATCTCGCCGATCGCCTTCACCAGCTCCTCCGGCGTCGTGCAGGGGGACTCGTGCCGGGAGGCGGTCGCGCCGTCGTTGGCGAGCGCGCGCATGGCGAGCTCCGACAGGCCACGGTGGACGCCGGCGCGCACCTGGTCGGGGGCGATGAGACCGACGTCCTTGGGCAGCCCGGCCAGTCCGTAGGCGTCGTCCTCGTACGGCCAGCGCTGGGTGAGCGACGCGTACAGCAGGGCGCCGATGGATTCCGTGTCGGTGCGCTGCGGGGTGTCAGAACTGATGCCGCGCAGCGCGGCGTTCACGGCGAGACCGCGGATGCGCCACTGCCCGGAGGAGGTGCGCAGCACGGCGTTGGGGTTCAGCCGTAGGTGGGCGAGACCCTCGCGGTGGGCGGCGGCCATGGCGGCGGAGACTTGGCTGACCATCTGGTAGGCGTCGTGCGGCTCCAGGGGACCGGAGGAGAGGAGCGTGGTGAGCTCCGCGGCGTCCGGCAGCCATTCGTGCACGACGTACACGAGATCGTTCTCCTCGACGGCGTCGAGGACCTGCACGAAGCGGGGGTCGCCGAGCAGCGCGGAGGAACGGGCTGCGGCCAGGACGGAGCGGGCCCGGGAGTGGTCCGCGGGCAGCAGGTGCACGCCGACGGCGCGGCGGAGTTTCTCGTCGACGGCACGCCAACTGCTGAAACCGTCCAGACGGGTGACGCAGTCCTCGAGGCGGTAGCGTCTGGCGAGCTTGTGGCCGCTGTGCAGCTCGGGCGGCGAGGCTTTCGTTCCGGGATCCTCGGCCCCGCCACTCTCCTGTGCCTCGTCGCGCTCCGTGTCCCGCTCCCGGTTGTTGGCCACCCCGTCGGCCGTGGACTGGTCCGCCTTGGCGGTCAGCGGCTCATCGCCGCTGTTGTCTGCCACGTCGACGGCAGCCGTGCTCCGTTCCGCCACCGTCGTTCCTGCCTCCCCATTCGTTGCGCGCCGGCCGACTCCGTTGCGCGCCGTCCGACGCCGAAACCAATTGTGCCCACAGTCCGCCGCTATGCACGACACACGGTGGCGGACGATGGTTGTGCGCGTACCCCCCGATTCAGCGACCCAGACGCCCGCGGACCATGCCGACGAGCGAGTTCAGCTCCGCGATCCGCATGCGGCGGGCGGCGACATAGAAGATGCCCAGCAGGACGGCACCGCCGGCCAGCAGCGCGGCGAAGGAACCGGCGATGCCCTGGCCGAGGGCCTGGGTGATGCCGTAGCAGGCGGCACCGCTCAACAGTGCCGCGGGGACCGAGGCGATGCTCAGCCGCGCGTACGTCCGCAGCACGCGGGTGCCGTCGAGGTCACCGCCCAGCCGCTTGCGCAGCCGACGCCAGGCGACTCCGACGCCGATGGCGTAGGCGAGGCCGTAGGAGGCGGCCATGCCTACGACGGCCCAGCGGGACGGGATCAGGAAGAAGCACAGGGCAGAGGCGCCGGCGTTGACCGCGGCCACGATCACTGTGTTGTAGAAGGGCGTGCGGGTGTCTTCGTACGCGTAGAACGCGCGCAGGACGACGTACTGCACGGAGTACGGGATCAGGCCGAGGCCGAAGGCCATCAGCATGTAGCCCATGTTGGTGGCCTCGCTGGTGCCCGACGAACCGAACATCAGCGTGCACATGGGGATGCCGAGTGCCAGGAAGCCGAAGGAGAGGGGCACGATCGCGACTGCCGTCGTCCTCAGTCCTTGCGAGATGTCGTCGCGGACGGCGCCGCCGTCGTCCTCCGCCGCGGAGCGCGCTAGGCGGGGCAACAGGGCGGCCATCAGGGAGACGGTGATGATCGCCTGGGGCAGGCCCCAGATGAGCTGGGCGTTGGCGTAGGCGGCGAAGCCGGTGCCGTCGACGGGCGAGTCCTTGCCCGCCGCCGTGGACAGTTGGGTGACGACGAGCGCGCCGGCCTGGTTGGCGAGGACGAACAGGACGGTCCACTTGGCGAGCGTCACGGCCTTGCCGAGGCCATGCCCCTTCCAGTCGAAGCGCAGCCGAAGCCGGAATCCGGTCTCCCGCAGGTACGGGATCATCGCCAGCGCCTGCACTACGAGGCCGAGCACCACGCCGATGCCGAGGAGCCGTTGGCCCTCCGGGGGAATGTTCGTGACCGTCATGCCTGAGTGCTCGGCAGTTCCGTACACCCAGAGGAACATGCCGAGCGTCACGATGATGACGATGTTGTTCAGGACCGGAGTCCACATCATCGCGCCGAAACGGCCACGGGCGTTGAGGATCTGACCCATCACCACATGGATGCCCATGAAGAAGATCGAGGGCAGGAAGTAGCGAACGAACGTGACGCCGACTTCGTTGGCGGCGGGGTCACTGGCGACCGCGTCGGACAGCAGGCGGATGAGAAGTGGCGCCGCGAAGACGGCGAGCACAGTGAGTGCGCCGAGGGTCACCATCACCAGCGTCAGCAGCCGGTTCGCGTAGGCCTCGCCGCCGTCCTCGTCCTCCTTCATGGCCCGCACGAGCTGCGGCACGAAGACGGAGTTGAGGCCACCGCCGACCGTCAGGATGTAGATCATGGTCGGCAGCTGGTACGCGACCTGGAAGGTGTCACCGAGCAGGCCGACACCCAGCGCCGAAACGATCATCGCCGACCGGACGAACCCTGTGAGACGGGACACCATCGTGCCCGCCGCCATCACGGCGCTGGACTTCAGCAGGCCTCCGGCCCGTCCGCCCTTCTTCGCCGCCGCGGGTGTCTCGTCGGCGGGCGGGGACGGGGGCGCCTGGTACTGCCCGGCAGGTGCCTGGTGCTGCTCCGGCGACGTCTGGGCGCCGCCGTACGGCCCGGCCGCGGCATAGGCCCCGCCGTACTGTCCCGCCGGCCCCTGGTCCGTGCCGGGTGCGGCGCTCGGACCCGGCACACCGGGGTGCTGCATCGACGGATGGGCACCGCCCTGCTGCTGGTCCCGGAAGAGGTGCGCGAAGGCGTCCGGCTCGTGGCGCTCGCCGCCGACCTGGGTGACCAGGTCGTCGACGCCGACGTACTGGGTCGTGCGGGGGTCGTCGCCGTACGGCAGGTACTGGGTGGGGCCCTCCGGCTCGGGCGGCGGGGTCTGGGCCCACACGCGGGGATCGGGGGCGTACGGCGACTGGGGCGGCTGGGCGTACAGCTGCTGCGGCGACTGGTACGTGCCGGGGGGCGGCGGGGGGTGTGCGGCGCGGTCGTAGAGCGCCTCGGCGACCGGGTCCTGGGCCGAGAGATCCCGGTCCCGGTAGGGGTCCTGTTCGTAGGCGTCCTGGAGGTACATGTCCGCGGGGTGCTGCGGCGGCACCTGGCCGTGCTCGGGCGGCGGGCCCTCGGGGTAGCCCGAGCTGCCCGCGGCCTGGCCGCGGTCACCGTCGTACGGCGCGTTCATGGTTACCCCACCTCATCGTCCCGGGCCCACCGGCCACGACATGTCAACGGTCCACTCTCTCACCCGTCCCGAACGGGTCGGCGTTTTCCGCTGGGGTGTCCGGTGTCGGGTCACTCGGCTGCTCCGGGGCGCCTGCCCCGGGCCGGGTGCCCGACTCCTCCCTGAGACGGTGTTCGGGGCTTTCGGGGTTCTGCGGGCCGTCG
>NZ_JBQQCE010000640.1:0-4204 GCF_052245645.1 Streptomyces sp. KR55
TGCGCCTGGTGGGCGCACATCTGGGCGCGCTGGCCTCGCGGGACCTCAAGACGCGGTGCGCGGACGGTCTGGAGCACTCCACCGAGACGTGGGCGGCCAGGAAGCGCGCGCTGACGCCAGCCTCGTCGGCGCGCTGGGCCGGGGCGATCACCAAGGCGTCGCACGACCAGTGGGCGCTGGCCCGCCGCTGCCTGCTGGCCCACATCCACAGCCTGGAGGCCGGGGTCGCCACGATCGCGCACCGGCTGGCGCAACCGGTCGGGCGGAAGGGATCGAAGAACGCGCCGGGCGGCTACCGCTCCAGGCGGGAGTGGTTCGCCAAGTCCCGCCGCCTGCACGTGCTTCAGGACCGGCTGGAGCGGGGGAGGACGACACCGCCCCCGCACGACCAGAACGATCGTGCGGGGCATCGGACCGCCCAGGCCGGACCGGGCACCCCGGGGCGTGAGGAACCCCGCCCCCGCATCCCCGGACCACGGACACGATCCGTGCGCGCCGGACGCGGAGCGAACGCGGGAAACCAGAACGCCCAGCACCGTTCGGGGCGTTCGGCTGAGCACGAGCCCTGGAACCAGGACTCACTTCTCAGTCTCTAGGAACGGTAGCGACTCTCCATCGTCTCTTGGAGCAGTTTCAGGGAGGCGCGTGGCGTGAGTGCCTCGTCGGCCAGCCGGTCCAGGGCGACGCGGTACTCCTCCGTCTCGTCCTGGTCCTCGAGGAAGTTCGCGCTCCGGATGTGCTCCAGGTAGACGACGTCGGGCAGATCCAGGCCGTCGAAGCGGAGATAGGTGATCGGGATCGCCGGGGCCGACGCGTTGGTCACGTCCAACGGCACGATCTGCACGCTGACATGGGGACGCTGGGCCATCTCGACCAGATGCGCGAGCTGCTCGCGCATCACCGCACGGCTGCCGAGCACGCGCAGCAGCACGGACTCGTCGATGATCGCCCACAGTTGCGGAGCGTCCGCCCGGTGCAGCAACTGTGCCCGCCGGGTGCGCAGTTCGACCCGGCGCCGCACCTCGTGCGACGGCGCCACCGGCAGCCCGCGCTCCACGACCGCCCGGGTGTAGTCCGGGGTCTGCAGCAGGCCGGGCACGTACTGGATCTCGAACGTACGGATCGCGGCAGCCGCCTCCTGCAGCCCGACCAGCCGGTCGAACCACTCGGGCATCAGCCGCTTGTCGTAACGCTGCCACCAGCCGGGCTCCCCGGCCCGCCGGAGCAGCTGCAGCAGCACCGACGCCTCGTACTCCTCGGCGCCGTACAGCTTCAGCAGTGCGCGGACATCGCCCTCGGTCGGAGGCCTGCGGCCCTTGCCCGACTCGATGCGCGACAACTTGGCGGGGCTGAATCCCAGGGCGCGCGCCGCCTGTTCCTGAGCCAGACCGGCATCCTCCCGCAGGCCCGCCAGCTGGACGCCGACCAGCATCTTCAGCAGAGTCGGAGCGGGCTCCGCCCGGTCGAGATAGGGTCGGAGGCGGGACACACGCTGTGGCTCGGCGGACATCCTGGCTCCCTGCAGACCGGCAGAAGTGACTCTCACGCTACCGCACTTGGCCGGTCTGCAGCAGGCGGGACGGCTCACATCAGATGGTCGAACTCACCCTCCTTGGCGCCGGCCAGGAACGCAGCCACCTCGGCGGCGGTGTACACGAGCGCGGGCCCGTCGGGATCACGGGAGTTGCGCATCGCGACGCCCCCGTTGCCCAGGGCGGCGACCTCGACGCAGTTGCCCTCGGCGTTGCTGTGCCGGCTCTTGATCCACCGGGCGTCCAACGAACTCGCCCGCACTCCGTTCGGCATCACTGGCACCGCGACCTCCCTCAGTTCACGTTGCTGACTCCCTACCCAGATTCTCGCGCAATTTCTCGTGCAATTGCACGGAGGTGGGGTTGGTGTGGATAATAGCTACGGCGTCAACCCTCTTGGGGGCGCCCGATCATGACGCCGCATCAGGGAGAAGGCCAGGTCGTCGACCTGCCACCCGTACCGACATGACTGCCGCGGAAAGGCCCGACGCCATGCGCACCGCTTCGACGGGACAGCAGAGCACCGAGCGCACAGACCGCGAAACGCGGCCGACGGGAGCTTCCCGCGCCACGCCCCTGAGAGCGCTGGGCGAGGTGCCGTGGCAGGAGATCCGGGACTCCACCGGCTGCGCGGCCGGCATCCCGCTGCTCCTCAACAAGATCGCCTGGGGCGGCGCCGACACCGCCGGGGCGGCACTCGACGAACTGCGCGACCGTGTCTGCCAGTACGGCTTCGTGGTGGAGCAGGCGACGGCCGCGACGGTCCCCTTCCTGTGGGAGCTTGCCCAGCTTCCCCATGTGACCTGCCGCGCCCGGATCATCGAGCTGCTGAAGAACATCGCCGACGCCCGGCAGTGGGAGAACACCGCGACGGCGTATCCCAAGCTGCTCAACCACCGTGAGAACCACGTGGTCTGGGAGCGCGCCGCCCGTCAGGCCGTCCGTGCCCGGCGGGGCGTCGTGCGGCAGCTCCAGGCCGAGCAGGACGCCGAGATCGCCCGCGCGTCCACCGAACTCGCCCGGTCCCTCGGCGAGTAGCGGCCCCAGCCCCAGCCCCACCCGCACGGCGCGTCTGTGCCGCTCGCCGGTCTCACGCTGCGGACGCTCCGACATTCCTGCCGTCACCTGGTGTACCCCTGGCCGAACTGGGCAGAAAGCGCTTCCTGCCTCCTTGACCCGGCTGACGGAGAGGACCACCGCGGATGGCGTCGTCGCATGAGAGACCGCTCGACCACCGCTACCGGGGCGAACACCCGATACGCACCCTCGCCTACCTGTTCCACGCCGACCGATGGCGACTGGCCGCCGCGGTCGGCGTCTTCACGGTCAAGCACAGCCCGGTCTGGCTGCTGCCGCTGATCACCGCGTCCATCATCGACACCGTCGTCCAGCACCAGCCGATCAGCAGGCTCTGGACCAGCACCGGGATCATCATGTTCATCCTGGTGGTCAACTACCCGCTGCACGTGCTGTACGTCCGCCTCCTGTACGGCAGCGTGCGCCGCATGGGCACCGCCCTGCGCTCCGCGCTCTGCACCCGGATGCAGCAGCTCTCCATCGGCTACCACTCCCGGGTCAGCGCCGGAGTGCTGCAGGCCAAGGTGGTGCGCGACGTCGAGACCGTCGAGCAGATGGTGCAACAGACCGCCGAAACGGGACTCGGCGCGATCACCGTCCTCACCGGAGGACTCGTCATCATCGCCATCCGCACCCCCGAGTTCGTCCCCGTCTTTCTCGTCGTCGTGCCCGCCGCCGCCCTCCTCGTGGCCCGCCTCAGGGCCCGGCTGCGCACCCACAACGAGCACTTCCGCCACGAGGTCGAGACGCTCTCCTCGCGCGTGACGGAGATGACCCGCCTGATCCCGGTGACCCGCGCGCACGGCCTGGAGGGCAAGGCGCTGCGCCGCATGGACGGCACCCTGCGCCGGCTGCTGACCTCAGGGATGCGCCTGGACCTGGTCAACGGCCGGTTCGGCTCACTCGCCTGGGTGGTTCTCAACGTGGTCGGTGTCCTCGTTCTCGCCGGCGCCGCGCTGATCTCGTACTACGACGTCTGGGGCGTCACCGCCGGCGATGTCGTCATGCTCAGCGCCTTCCTGACCACCCTCACCAACTCCACGACGACACTCACCGGCCTGGCCCCGGTCATCACCAAGGGCCTCGAATCCGTCCGCTCGGTCGGTGAGGTGCTCCAGGCTCCCGAGCTCGAGGACAACGAGGGCAAGGCCGAACTCACCGCGCTGCGCGGCGCCGTCACCTTCGACAGCGTCTCTCACGCGTACGAGGACGGCGGACGGCCTGCCGTACGCGACTTCAGCCTCTCGGTGACACCGGGCGAGACGATCGCTCTGGTGGGCGCGTCCGGCGCAGGGAAGTCCACCGTGCTCAACCTCGTCATCGGCTTCATCCGCCCCACCGCGGGCCGGCTGCTGCTCGACGGGACCGATATGAGCACCCTCGACCTGCGCACCTACCGGCGCTTCGTGTCGGTCGTGCCGCAGGAGTCGATCCTCTTCGACGGCACCGTCCGTGAGAACGTCGCCTACGGGATGGACGACGCCGACGAGGAGACGGTCCGGGCGGCGCTGCGGGACGCCAACGCGCTGGAGTTCGTCGACGGGCTGCCGCAGGGACTCGACACCCTGGGCGGCGAGCGCGGGGCGCGACTGTCC
>NZ_JBQQCE010000641.1:0-4191 GCF_052245645.1 Streptomyces sp. KR55
AGGATTTCCGTTCGCACCCCGAAGCGCTCACGCGGACACGCGGGTCACGGCAACGACCGCTCGCACTCACTCCCGCTCACCAGAACACGCTTGAGCACACTTCAACGGCCGCAGTTCCACACCCCGCGCCGCTGACCTCCTGCGAAAGGCACATCATGAGAAACGGATCGTGCCCATCTGTCCCTACGTGGCCAAGTTCCTCAAGAGGCATGCCGAGTTCGCCGACTCCGTGACGCCCGACGTTCTGCGGTGGCTGGAGGCGGAACTGGGCTGACGGGGATGGGGTGTGCGCCGGCGGGCCGCGCGCGGCGCAGTCGTGGTCATCGCTCCGGCGGGGCGGAATAGGGACGCCTCGGGCCGCGTTGCGGGGATATAGTTGATGCATCAACCCATGTAGAACGAAAGGCTGAGACGATGCAGTTCGGCATCTTCACCGTCGGCGATGTGAGCACCGACCCGACTACGGGCCGTACGCCGACCGAGCACGAGCGGATCAAGGCGATGGTCGAGATCGCGCAGAAGGCTGAAGAGGTGGGACTGGACGTCTTCGCCACCGGCGAGCACCACAACCGGCCCTTCGTGCCGTCGTCCCCGACCACGATGCTGGGCTGGATCGCCGCCCGCACGGAGCGGATCATCCTCTCCACGGCCACCACGCTGATCACCACCAACGACCCGGTGAAGATCGCCGAGGACTTCGCGATGCTCCAGCACCTGGCCGACGGCCGCGTCGACCTGATGATGGGCCGCGGCAACACCGGGCCCGTCTACCCGTGGTTCGGCAAGGACATCCGCGACGGCATCAACCTCGCCATCGAGAACTACGCCCTGCTCCACCGGCTGTGGCGCGAGGACATCGTCGACTGGGAGGGGCGCTTCCGCACCCCGCTGCAGGGCTTCACCTCCACGCCGCGGCCCCTGGGCGACGTACCGCCGTTCGTCTGGCACGGCTCCATCCGCTCCCCGGAGATCGCCGAGCAGGCCGCGTACTACGGCGACGGCTTTTTCCACAACAACATCTTCTGGCCCAAGGAGCACACCAAGAAGATGATCGATCTGTACCGGGAGCGGTACGCGCACTACGGCCACGGCAGCCCCGAGCAGGCCATCGTCGGCCTCGGCGGCCAGGTCTACATGCGCCACAACTCCCAGGACGCCATCCGCGAGTTCCGCCCGATCTTCGACCACTCACCCGTGATGGGCGGCGGGATATCCATGGAGGAGTACATGGAGCAGACCCCGCTGACCGTCGGCACCCCAGAGCAGGTCATCGAGAAGACGCTCACCTTCCGCGAGTACGCCGGTGACTACCAGCGCCAGCTGTTCGTCGTGGACGGCGGCGGAGTCCCGCACAAGGCCGTGCTGGAGCAGATCGACATGCTCGGCGAGGAGGTCGTACCGGTGTTGCGCAAGGAGTTCGCCAGGAACCGGCCGGCCGACGTGCCCGACGCCCCCACCCACGCCTCGCTTCTCGCCGCGCGCGCAGCGCAGCACGGGACGACCGCGGAACCGGCGGCCTGAGACCGTATGACGTGAGGTGGACGTGCGCGTGGCCGAACTGCGCGACCTGGCCACGGACATCGCCCACAACCTGGTCAACGGCTTTCCGGCAGCGGGAGGTTCGGAGGGCCGTCGGCCGCGAGGCTGACGGCCCTCCGCCTCTTTGGGGCACAGGTTCCCCGTTCCACCATCACTCCGCCGCGCGCCCTGCGGGAATCAGTCCCAAGGCTCTCCTGCGCCGAGACAGGGACGGTCCGGGTCGATCCGGCGCAGGATCTGGTGGCTGATGTCCTGCAGGTGCCGGAGCTGCGTGCTGTTGAGGGCGTCGATGACGAGGTGCCGTACCGCTTCGACGTGGCCGGGGGCGGTGGCCACCAGCTTGGCCCAGCCGGCGTCGGTGAGGATGGCGTTGGTGCCACGCCCGTCTTTGGGGCAGGGCTCTCGGTGCACCCAGCCACGCTTCTCGAGCCGCTTGACGACGTGGGACAGCCGGGACAGGGAGGCGTTGGCCTGGGCGGCGAGGTCGCTCATCCGCCGTGTGCGATCGGGCGCTTCGGAGAGCCCGGCGAGAACGAGGTACTCGAAGAACGTGATGCCGGCATCGCGCTGCAGCTGGGCGTCGAAGAGGGCCGGCAGTTTGACCACCATGGCGGCGAGCGGCAGCCATGCCTCTTGCTCGTCGCTCGTCAACCAGCGCGGTTCCTGAACGCTCGCCTCCCCCGTGCGGGGCTTCGTGTCTGCTTGCATGCATCTCACACTAGCCGAGATGGTTGATGCATCAAGTGGCGGCGGTCACGTTTGCTTGACGCTTCATGTATCAGATGCCTAGGTTTCAGTTGACGGCTCAACGAGCGGCAGAGCTTGAGGATCCCGTCTTGAGTACATCCCTCTCTGCCTGCGCTCTTCCCGCATCTGGGCGTCAAGAGCGCAGAAGGTCGCCGATCCGGGACGGACATCGGCGGCCCGGGGCGCGGTGGGCGCCCGTCCCACGAGGACCGGTGGCAACCGCATCCATCACCCGGAGCCCTCCCACTCGGGGCTTCGGAGTACATCCAGGAGAAAGACCATGAAAACCCCCCTCGCACGGCGCACCGCTACCGCGGCCGCCACTCTCGCCACCGCGGTGGCCGCCCTCCTGGCCGTGGGCGGCACCGCCTCAGCCGCGCCGGGTTCGGCAGATGACCGCGCGGCGATTGTCGCCCACTCCTCGAACGGCGAGTACGGCGACCACCGCAACGACGATCGAGGCGACCGTGACCGCCACGACGGTTGGGACGGCCGCTCGGACCGCGACCGCCACGACGGTCGGGACGGCCGTTGGGACCGCGACCGTGACCGCCACGACGGTCGGGACGGCCGCTGGGACCGCGACCGCGACCGCTACGACGGTCGGGACGGCCGTTGGGACGGCCACCGCACCTGGTACCGCGACGGCGGTGACTGGTACGGCAACGACCACGACAAGCGGTACCGCTACGACGGGGACCGGTTCTACCTGTGGGTCCACGGTAGTTGGTACGTCGTGACCGGCGATGCCCACGGTTTCGACAAGGGCATCTTCCGCTGAGTCGGGCCTCCGCCGGGTGCACCGCCGCCGTGGCGCGGTGGTGCACCCGGTATCCCAGGCCCTCAAGGAACAATGTGAGTGAGTCATGGCGATCCGCATAGACGAGCCGCTGTACATGGAACTCGTGCTCACCGCCGAGGAGCGGATGACGGTGCCGACGCAGCTGCGCTATGAACCGCACGACCCGTTTGCCGTGTGCCTCGACTTCCATGTCGGCACCGACCTCTCGGTTCCCTGGTTCATGGCCCGCGACCTGCTGGCGGAGGGCCTCTACCGGCCGACCGGGCAAGGTGATGTGCGCGTCTGGCCGACGGGCTCCGGACCCGACGCTGAGCTGAACCTCGCTCTGTCCTCACCGCACGGGACTGCCCGGCTGATTGCTCCACTCCCCGTGGTGGCTCAGTTGCTCCGGCGTGCGTACCAGATGGTGCCGGCAGGTCGTGAGACCGAGAGGCTCGACTTGGACGCCGAACTGTCGCGGCTGTTGCACGGCATCGCCTGACAGTGCTTGACCGGCAGCTTCAGGCCGGAGTCGTTCTGCGCCATGCAGGAGGTCCCGCGCGGCGCATCGAGCAGCAACTCCAGGCATGCAGTGGGCTGTCGAACGCGGACTCCACCGTCCTCGCCGTGCTCTCCGGTACCGCCGACGGCCTGCTATGCGCCTTTCACCTCAGCGCGATGACGGGCTGGGACGCGTCACCGCGATCGTGCCGGAATGAGGTGAACGGCCGTCGGTATCCCGGCCGACGGCCATCGTGAACCTCGGGTCGGCACATCGTCACCGGTGTGCGGCGGTGACCTCCTCCGAGGGGGATGAGGCGACGGTCCTTCCGGAACCGGGGTCGGCCGCCTCGTGGCGCCTGGTCAGGAATCGGTCCAGCAGGGTGCTCCCGAGCGCCGCCACCGCGAAGGCCGCACCGACCCACGCCGTGACCTCCAGTCCGACCCCGCGTCGATGAGCAGGCCCCCCACCCAGGGGGCGACGGCGATACCGAGGTTGAAGGCGGCGATGTTGACGGCGCCGCCGAGCGTCCTGGCCTCGCCCAGGACGCCGAACACCCGGGAGTTCACGGCCGGGTTGGTGAGGAAGCCTGCCCCGCCCAGCAGCACCGCCAGCGGGATCA
>NZ_JBQQCE010000642.1:0-4187 GCF_052245645.1 Streptomyces sp. KR55
ACCTGCCCTCCGGCCGCAAGCGGCAATACTCTCTGTGCGGCGACCCTGCCGACCGGTACCGGTACCGAATCGCGGTGCGCCGCATCGCCAACGGCCAAGGCGGTTCGGCCGAGGTACACGACGCCCTCGGGGACGGTATGCGGGTCGCCATCACCAAACCCCGGAACGCCTTCCCCTTCGCCGCCGAAGCATCCATCCTGCTCATCGCGGGCGGCATCGGCATCACCCCGATCCTGCCGATGGCTCAGGAAGCTGCCCGACGCGGGCTGGACTGGAAGCTCGTGCACACCGGCCGCAGCCGCGGCTCGATGCCCTTCGCGGCAGAGCTGGCCGAACTCGCAGCCGCAGCCCCTGGCCGGGTCTCCATCCGTCCTGACGACGAGTGCGGAGTGCCCGACGCAGCCGATCTGTTGAGCTTGAGCCCAGCGGCGGGTGCGGTGTACTGCTGTGGGCCCGCGCCCATGATCGACGGCGTTCGGCGCGCGTTCGGTGATAGCCGCGCGTCAGCCCTGCACTTCGAGCGTTTCGGCCCGGCCCCGATCACGGACGGCCGTCCCTTCGAACTTCAGCTGGGCGACACCGGACGGGTTCTGCCAGTGCCGTACGACCGCTCCGCCCTGGATGTTCTCCACGAGGCCCTGCCTGACATGCCGTTCTCCTGCCGTCAGGGATTCTGCGGCACCTGCCGGGTGCAGGTGATCCATGGCAATGTCGATCATCGTGACCGCCGGCTCACCGCCACCGAACGTGCGGCCGGCGCCATGCTGCCCTGCGTCTCGCGTGCACCGGAAGGAGAGCGGTTGGTGCTGGAGGCGTGAGCGATGGCCGAGCGCCCGTAGAGCGCGGCCGTCGCCGCGAGGAACCTCAGCCGGCCAGGAGCGGCTCTCCGTGATCGCTGACAGAGCCCGGTGGTGAACGCCCTAACTGTATTGATCACGAGTGTTGTTGACACGGGGGCTTGATCAAAGGAGAAGACCTCCGGTGTGGTGGAGCTGTCTGGGACTGCACCACACGGAGGTCTTCGTATCCCACGATGATGCCCGGCCGACTGCTCATGGCAGGCGGCTGTTGATCCAGCGTGTCTCCGTTCCGGCCGCCCGGAGCTCATGTGGCCGAGGAGATGGGATCTCCCGAGCGACCGCCTACAAGTGGACACGACGGAGACGTGCCGCTCCGGCAGCAGCGGTGGCGCCGCACACCGCCGACGAGAGGCGCCCGCCCGCTCGCGAAGCCGGTTCCACCGCTTTCACTCTCTGCCAACACAGCTCCACCGCAAGCCAATTGCAGAAATACACGTACACCAATGGTCTTCCATGTACGTGCGTGTTCTCTCACACCTACCGGAAGCCGGTGGCCCGAGCCGCTCCACGCCACCGGTTCTGTCGGGCCACGCCCGGTCCCGGGCGAACCCCACGCACCGGCGCCGTACGGCCCCCCCGGCATTCACAGCCCTACGGCTCGGACACAGCACTTCGGAACATTCAGCTCGGATCGACTTGACGGGAGCAGCAGTGACCGAAAACGAGACACCGGACGCGGAGACACACGGTGCCGCCCACGGACGGACCTCCTACAAGCGGGCGGCAGTGCTCGCCGTGCCAGCCTTCGTCGCGATCGGCGCCATGGGCATCGCCATGGCGCAGGGCGCGATGGCCGCGACCTTCGCCGTCTCCGGGACCAACTTCAAGGTGGCCTCCGGCAAACTGACCAGTGACGCGCTCGCCTCCTACGTCGAGGTGGACCGGTCGGTGGACGGCAAGGGGCACGCGGTCGCCCTGCTCTCCCTGAAGCAGGCCAAACTGACGGACATCTGCCAGTCGACCGGTGTGAACACCCCGATAGGCAGGGTCGTCTTCCGCCTCCAGGCCGGCGGCGACGCCGGAAAGGTCACGGCGGACAGCCTCGTGATCGACGCCGAGGACCTGGCCGGTGACGCCAAGTTCGGCAACGTCCAGATCGGCCGGGACGCCTCCACGCTGGACGCCGTACCGGGCCCCCAGGGCGAGCCGGGCAGCTTCGGGCTCCAGGTCAAGGGCGTCGACGTGTCCGGGGTCAAGTCCCACGCCTGGTCGGCGATGGGCGGCAACTTCAAGCTCAAGGGACTGAAGATCAACGTGGGTCTGGGCGGCAAGGAATGCTTCTGAGGCGGACGAAGAGGCAGCCGGAGTCCACGTCGCCGCGCGGCTCCGGCGGCCGCATCGACGCTCTCCTCCCCTGGCCCGGACCACGCGCGGCGCTGCGCGACTGGCGACGCCGTCGGCCGTTCTGGGCGGGCGTGCTGCTCATGGCGGCCGGCACCGAACTGCTGATCGTCCCGCTGTCCCCGTTCGACGTCCTGATCAACCTCGGCATCGGCGGGATCGCGGCGATCGGTATCGGTCTCGCGCTCATCGTCGCCGGGGTGTTCCTGTGGGTGGCGCCGCACGCCCATACGTACGTCAGCGTCAACGCGATGATCCTCTCGGTGCTCTCCTTCGCTGCCACCAACCTCGGTGGCTTCCTGCTCGGCACCCTGCTCGGCGTCGCGGGCAGTGCCCTCGGCTTCGGGTGGCAGGAGGGCCAAAGCGCGGGAAAAGGATCAGCGGGGCGGGGAAGGCGTCCGCGCAAGGGGTCCGGTAGCGGCACGGCCGACCGGGACCCGGGCGAGGACGCGGACCCCGACGGGGAGAGCGCGACCGGCGACGGGGAGAGCGCGGACGAACCGAGTGGTGAGCGGGGCTCCGGTGCCACCGGCGGCGTCCGCGGCACCCTGGCCGTACTGCTGCCCGTCGCCCTGGTCGGCGCCACGCTCGGCCCCGTCGCGGGAGAGGCGCGGGCCGAACCCGCCGAGGTGCCGATGGTGGCGGCTACCGCCCCACAGGTCACGGCGACCCGGTTCTCCCCGCACGGTTTCACCTTCTCCGGTATCAAGGAGATCCCCACGGCCCGCGGGCCGATGAAGGTCCTGGTGCTCTCCATGCGGTCGGCCTCGCTGACCGACTACCGTCTGCAGACCCGGGACGGCGACGGGCCGCAGGAGCAACTGGCCGCGGACGACCTGCAGTTGAAGGGGAACGTCAAGCTCTATGTGAAGAAGTTCTCCGGCTGCGTCGAGGGACTGATCTGCGTGACCTTCTCCCCGGAGGGTCTGCCCACGCCGCCGATCATCCCGCCGCTCATCTTCCTCACCAAGGTCAAGGCCGAACAGGCCCTGGTGACCGCGGACGAGCTGGTGCTCGACAGGCTGCGCATCAACACGGGCGGGGAGCCGATCCCGTTCACGAAACTGCCGCCCGCCTGGGACGGCAAACCCCTGGACACCTCCGGCAAGCCGGGGGCCGACGAGCCCGGTACGGATCCGGAGGCCCCGGAGCCGGGAGAGCCCGGGAAACCCGGCGAGCCCTCCCCGCCCGCGCCCCATCCCACGCCGCCCGAGACCGCGGCCGGCCTCGAGGTCCGCGACCCGAAGCGGAACCCCGGCGACCACGTGTGGTGCGAGGACATCAGCCTCACCCTGGCCAACACCGGCGAACAGCCGGTCACCGAGGGCGAGATCGTCTTCCGTACCAAGGTGCGGGACCTGTTCGGCCTCGACCTCGGCACGGTGACCTCGAAGCCGGTCTCCTTCGGCACCGTCAAGGGCGGTGACGAGGTGACCAAGCACAGCCAGGTCTGCACGCGCCCCACTTACGCATGGACGCTGCTGACCGGAGGGCACATGGAGCACGAGGCCGAGGTGAGCCACCGCGGCGCCGACCCGGTCCGCGTGGAGATCCCGCGCCGCGAGGACTCCTGACCCGGCAGGAACGAACCGGGCGGGACCGGTCCGGGCAAGACGACCCGCCCGGAGAGCAACAGGCAGGACCGGTGGGACCGAGGACTCCTCGCGTCCCACCGGCCACCGCCCCGCAGCTTTTCCCCCTTGCCCCCCCTCACGGCCCCACCCTCCCCGAGGAGTGCCATGCGCCGACCCGACCTCAGCGATCTGCACGGCCGGAAGGTGCTCCTCACGGGCGCCGCGGGCGGCATCGGCCGGGCCACCGCCCGGCTTGCCGCGCGGGACGGCGCCCTGCTCTTCCTTAGTGGGCGTTTAGGTATCGCTTGTGGCACTACGTCGCTCTTGCGGCTGGTGCTCTTTGAGAGAGTTTATGCCCTACGTGGAGCTTCGCGGCCTTCCAGGCTCCGGCCTCGGCGTCCATTTGTTTCGT
>NZ_JBQQCE010000643.1:0-4183 GCF_052245645.1 Streptomyces sp. KR55
GCGTCCTGCCGGTACTGGCGCCCGGCCGCTTCGTTCCAGAGCGGCCTGGTGGATTCGAAGACCGGCTGGCCAGTGTGCTGCGGGACATCCGGTGGCCGTGGATCGACGCCGCCCGGCGGGTGCCGCGGATGGGCCGCACCGGCGACCCCGACACCGACCTGCACGAGCTGCTGCAGCGCAATCCGCTGGCCATGGTGGCGCGGTTCCGCGCCGCGCTCGGCCCCACCGCGGTGGCCAACACCCGCGGCATGGACGCGCACGCCGCCGCACAGACCTGGAGCTGGCGGGTGTGGGGCGCCGTCCTCGGCTGGCCCCGGCCACCCGCCCTCGCGACCTTCACCGCCGACCCGAAGGACCACCCACTGCCGGTGCCCTGGGTGCAGGCCGGCTCCTTGGGCGACGGGCCGCTGGAACCCAATTACCTGCGCTCGATCGCAACCGCGGCCCGCACCCGCGGCGGCCGGGACACCCTGGAGGCTCAGGAGGACGCCGACACCCTGCTCCAGGCACTGGTGGCGCACGCCGCGATGGAGGAACTCGACCAAGCCGCGAGCAACCTGCTCCTCACCCGGCTCGGCCGCTCCCCAGGCCTGGTGGCAGCGGCCAAGGCGCTGCGGACCGACGAGATGTACGGCGTGCTCGCCGAAGCCGCCGCCATGCCACGGTTCGAAACCGAGCGCATCGAAAGCCGCGCCGTCACCGTATCCACGCCGCGGCAACTGGCCAACCTAGTGCTCCCAGAGGTGACAGGCACTTTCACCATCGCCGAACACGTGGCGGACCTGGTGCGCCGGGTCGGTCTGCCGGAACAGCCCGAAGTGCGCACCCTGGGCATGTTCCTGGCCGCGCTCGACGAGCTGGCCACCCGGCCCGCGGCGGAGATCGACCGCGCCTTCCGGGGGTTCCTCGACGCCGCGTCGCACCGGTACGACGCATGGGCCACATCGTTGGCGACCCGACGGCTGGACGCCGTACGGGAAGCCCACGCCGCCGGTGTACACCTGGGAGGCTTCGGCTGGGTCGAGGAACTGCGGCCGGACACCACACCGGACAGCCTCGGCTACGTGCATGCGCCCTCACTGCCGCACGCCGCGACCGCGGCCATCCTGCGCAGCGGACACCTGAGCCACCGCGACGCCGAGCACGAGACGCTCGACATCCAGCTGAGCTCCGACCGGGTGAAGCGCGCCATCCCGGTGATCGAGGGGGCGGCCGCAGGGCAGTCGATCGCAGCGCTGCTGGGGTACCGCTGCGAGCGGCTGCTGCGCGAGAGCGCCGACCGGCTGGCCCGCTACATCCTGCCGGCGCGCCGGTTCGCCCCGCTGCGCCCGTCCACGGCTCCGGCCGGTCCGGGGCCGCAGGAGGCCATCGCTGCCCACGACGTGGTGGACGGGGTGCGGCTGGTGCAGGCATGGCGCGACAACAAGGCGGCAGTGCTGGCTGGCATGAAGGTGGCTCCGGCCGACCGAACAGCGGTGAGCGCGGTACTCAACGACCTGGCCGTCACGTGGGATGCCGTGGGTGACGTACTGGTGAGCGAGTCGGTGTACCAGACCGTGCTGGGCAACCCGGAGCGGGCGGGAGCAGCGCTGGCCGCCTTGGACAAGCAGGAGCGGCCGCCCGAGCCGGAGGTGGTGCGCACGCCGCGCTCGGGCATCAGTTACACGCAGAAGGTCGTTGTGGCCGTGGACCAGGAGGCGGCCCGTGCGGCGTGGCGGCCGTTGCGGGACGCGCGCGCCGAGGCGGCGCCGAAGCTCAACGCGTGGGCGGCGAGCGTGCTGCCGGATCCGGGCGAGCTACGGTTCTGGGGCGTGCTCACGTCGCCCGCCGGGGACACTGGCCCTCCCACCCATACGCTGCTTTCGGTGCCCGGCACCGACCTGGGGCTTTCGGCGCTCTCCCTGGCGCTGGCATCGGCCACCGGCGCCGCCTCGGGCGTCAGCGAGTTGGACAGCCGCGTGGCACAGGCCCTGGTGGCCGGGGTGCCGGTCGGCGAGGACGATGAGCTCGCCCTGCTGGAAGACCGTCCGGCCGACGCCCCAGCGCCTGCGGGGAATGAGGTCAACCTGGGGGCAGCCCGAGCGCTGTTGGACTGGGTGCGTGAACTGCTGGCCGGGTGCCGGCCGCTGAGCGCCGAGGACCTCGCCCTTCCGGGCGGCGACCGGTCGACCGGGACCGATGTCGCGGACCTCGCCGCCCGGGCGGATTCGGCGGCGGCTGCGGTCGCCCAGGCGGCCACGGCGCTGGCCGCCGTCCTCGCCGCCCCCGCGGCGACTACCCCGGCGCTGCGCGGCGCACTGCGGCAAGCCGCCGCCCTCGGCATCGCGGAGGCCGTGCCGCGGGCGGCCGGAGGCGGTGCGGCGGCGGCGCGCGCGGCTCTACGGGCCCAGGCCGAGGCCGTCGTGAACGAGGTGACGCGACGACGGGATCAGCTCGACACCCTCGGCTCCGCCCCACCAGCGGGCGACGGTGGCACCCTGCCGACGGAGGCCGCCCAGGTGGCGCACCACGGTCAACGGCTCAAGGCCGCCTTTGGGGACGCATTCCCCGTCGTGCCGCAGATCCGGCTGACCGCGTCGGTCGACGTGCCAGGCCTTACCGCATCGCTGGCCGACCACCCGGCGCTCACCGCCGCCGACGACACCGTCGCGCGCGCGTGGCTGGACCAGCTGGCCCTGGTGCGCCCCGGAGTCGACAAGCTGGCCCGTGTGTTGAGTGCCGGAGAGCTGCTCGGCGCACCGGGCACCGGTGCCGACGCCGTACGGGTCGCGCAGCTACCGCACGCCGCCGGGCAGCGGTGGCTGGCGCTGCCGTTCGGCTCGGACCGGTCGGCGACAGCCACCATGGCAATCGTCGTCCATGCCCCCGAAGGGCTGGATCCCAGCCGGGCCCTGTGCGGCGTGGTGTGCGACGAGTGGACGGAGATGATCCCGACCGAGACCGAGACCACTGGGATCACGTTCCACTACGACGCGCCCGGCGCCAGGTCGCCGCAGGCGCTGCTGCTCGCGGTGCCGCCGCAGCCAGCCATGGCACGGTGGGACCTCGACACGCTCCTCGACACGGTGCTCGAGGCAGCGGCGCTGACCCAGATCAGGGGGGTGGCACCCGCGGACCTGCGGCTGGCCGGGGCGCAATTGCCGATGGTGTACCTACCGCAGAACTTCACCCGCGACCGGCCCTCGGTCAACCTCGGGAAACTGCTGTCTGTACGCGCCGCGGCGATCACCAACGCGACGGTGCTCGGGAAGGGGTGGTCACTGTGAGTCTGAAGGTCGTGGGGGCGTTGCTCGCACAGGACCTCGCCGTCGCACGCCCCTCGGTCACCACCTGGTCGCGGCTGGAGCCGCACCCGGTCACCCCGGACCTGGCACCGGCGCTGGCGGCGCCGGTCGCCGACCCGCTGTGGCTGCTGCACCGGCAGTGGGCGTTCGGTGAACTGCACGGAGAGGACGCCGGGTCTCCGATCGACGTACGCCTCACGGGCGACCCCGCGGTGCTCGCCCGCTACCACCCCGGGCCGCTGGGTCCGGGGGCGAGCCAGGTCGCCGTCGACTATGCGCACCTCGACCTGCCGCTGGAGGTGGCGGTGGAGCGGGAACCGGTGCGGGGCACTCACCCGCGTCTGGCAGCCGTGCTGGGCCTGCAGTTCCTGCGGCTGCTCGGGGCGGAGGGCGCCGCGGGGATGGGACCGGAGTTCACGGCCGCCTTCCCGCTGAGGCTCAATCCGCCGACTGATCCGGGTGCGGATCGGCGCGGCGCGGACTGGGCGGCGGTCATGGCCGGGCGGGCGCTGGACGCCGCCGCGCTCGCCGCCGCGGTCCGCCCTCTGCTGGCCCCCGACGGGTCGGTGACCGGGCTGCCGCCGAACGTGGAGGTGCCGCAGCGACAGCAGGCCAGGGTGCGCCGGGCGCTGGCCCGGTTCTTGGCCTGGTACGACACCATGGTCACCCAGCCGCCGGACGACGAGGCAAGCGCATGGCGGGCGGAGCGCCAGGAGTACGCGCTCGCGCTGTCGGCGGCCGGGCCCGGCGGGCCCGTGCTGCTGCGGGCCGACGAGTACACCGACGGTCGGCTGGACTGGTGGGCGTTCCTGGCCTCGGTCGCGCCCGAGCTGGGCGACCCAGCGGAGCCGCGCCCGGTGACGACCCTCCGGCTGCCAGCCATGCTGCCGTCGCCGGTG
>NZ_JBQQCE010000644.1:0-4160 GCF_052245645.1 Streptomyces sp. KR55
GCCTCCCACTCCTCCGGGTCCCAGCACCGCAACGGTGAGCTTGTCGTACGCCATGGAGTATGGCTCCTCTCGGTGGTCGGCCCCGGGGAGGTGGCCGCCTCGGAGTGGATCATTGCAGGCGGGGGTGGGGGAGGGGTATGGCGGGTTCGGAGTGTGAGATGGCCGCCGTGGGGGTGCGGGAGCGGAGGCGTGGGGTGCGGTGGGAGGCGGTGGTCCGCGCTGCGGGGTTGCCGCTGCGCCCACCCTCCCCCACTCTCGGCTTCGCTCGAGCGGGGGGGGACCCCCATCGGCCCAGCGGCACAACTGCCCGCAGCTGCGTCGGCAGTTGTGATGCACTGGACCCATGTGCCGCAGTATCAAGACGCTTCGTCCGCCGGCGTTGCCCGAGGAGGCCACCGAGGCCGAGATTCGGGCTGCCGCCCTGCAGTACGTGCGGAAGGTCTCCGGGTTCCGGGCGCCGGCCGCGCACAACCGGGAGGTCTTCGACCGCGCCGTCGATGTGATCGCCGAGGCGACGGCGGAGTTGTTGGCCGGGTTGGAGGTGCGGGGGCAGACGGCTCGGCAGGCGGGTTAGGCCGGTCGGGCAGCAGGTCGGGCCTGGTCGGCGGAGCAGAGGGCTACGCCGTCTCCCCGGGCTCCGGCCGTCGGCGCATCAGGTACGTCGCCGCCGCGCCGGCCGCGAACAGCGCCAGGACGGACACGCCCGTGGCGAGCCAGGTCGTGCCCAGCCAGTGGGCGCCGAAGTAGCCGAGGGCGACGCTGTAGGTGGCCCAGGCGAGGCCGGCGAGGGCGGACCAGGGGACGAAGTCGCGGGCGCGGCGGTGTGCGGCGCCGGCGGTGAGGGAGACGACCGAGCGGCCGGCGGGCGCGAAGCGGGCGAGGACCACCAGGGCGCCACCGCCCCGGGCCAGAGCCGTGCCGAGACGTTCCTGCGCGGTGCTCAGGCGGGGTGAGCGGGCGAGCGCGCGGTCCAGTCGGGCGCCGCCACTCCAGGCCAGGCGGTACGCCACCAGGTCGCCCAGCACGGATGCGGTGGTCGCGCACAGCGTCAGGGCCAGAATGTCGGGGACGTTGTCCGGGACCTGGCCGGTCGCCGCGCCGGAGCCCGCGGCCGCGGCCGTCGCGGCCATGATGACGAGCAGGCCGCTCGGCAGTACCGGAACGAACACATCGAGGAGAACCGACACAGCGACCATGGCGTAGATCCATGGACTGCCTGTCAGTGACCCCACACTCTCCAGCACCGCGACTCCCCGTTGCTCCCCCGTGAGCCATAGAGCGTACGCCTGGGTGTGACAGAAGGGTCACAGGGGGCTCGTGTGTTCGGTGCCAACACGACGGCGCCCTCCCTCACCCGAGTGAGAAAGGGCGCCGTATGTACAGGTTCCGGCAGGATCAGGCCGTCACCGGCGACCGCTCGCCCGCCGGCTTCCCCGCCGTCGTCGAGCGCTTGGCGAACAGCCGGTCCAGGCTGAGAGCGCCGGAGCCGGTGAATATCAGCAGGAACATGGCCCAGCAGTACAGGGCCGCGGCCTCGCCGCCGTTCTGGATCGGCCACAGGGCGCCCGGCTGATGCACCTTGAAGTACGCGTACGCCATCGCGCCGGACGCGATGAACGCCGCGACGCGGGTGCCGAGGCCGAGCATGACCAGGGCGCCGCCGACGAGCTCGATGACGCCGGCGTACCAGCTGGGCCAGGTGCCCGCGGACACCGTCCCGCCCTGGCCGTCGGCACCACCGAGGACTCCGAAGAGCTTGGAGGCACCGTGGCAGACGAAGAGCAGGCCGATCACGATCCGGAACAGGCCGAGGATGTACGGCTGCGCGCTGTTGAGGCGTGCGGTCATTGTGGGGGGCTCCTACGGTCAGGCAGGCCAGGATGACCTGCCGGTGACGTAATCGAACGAAAGCCCAGCGTAGGTAGCCCTAATCAATGCTTGCAAGTTCAACAACCTGTCGGTTTGCTGTCGCTTGTAGCTCCGCGGCCGTACGCAGCACGGCCCGCGCCACCCCGTCCGCGTCCGACAACGTGACCGAATCCACCCCGGGCCGGGCCCCCGCCGCCGTCACCCAGTGCACGCCCTCCGTGGGCACCCCGAAGGCGAACCGCCGGGCGTGTGGCTCACCTCGACGGTCCACCAGTCGATAGGGCCGGGGCGTCACGTCCAGCCCTCCCGTTTCGTAACCGTCGACCGTGTGCGGGCGGCACTGTCCGGTCTTCAGCAGCCCGGCCAACAGGTCGTCGGCGGTGCGGCGCAGGTCGGGCTCCGGCAGCCGGGCCTCGATGAGCGTCGTCACGCGGACCGCCGAGCCCGGTATGTCGGGCGAGTGCGCCACCCACGCCCCGTCCGCGCACCGCACCTCCAGGCGCGGCCCGAGCACCTCCACCACACCTGCCTCCACCAGCGCGGCCAGTTCCTCGATGCGGCGCCGGGGCGGGCCGATGGACAGGAAGGCGTTGAGCGGGGTGTACCAGCGGTCCAGATGGTCTCGGCGGGAGACGCCGGACAGTCCACCGTGGTCGACGATCAGCCGGATCTCGTTGCGCAGATCGCGCAGCACATCGAGGGCGGCCTTGAGCGGGCCGTGCACATTGCCGAGGGCGGCCTGCGCGGCGTCCTCGCGCAGATAGGACAGGAGCCAGTCCCGCCACTGACCGGGATCGTCGAAAGCGCGGCCCGCGTAGGGGCGGGAGATCCGTTCCCAGCACCAGCGTTCGGTCGTCGGGACGCCGAACTCGTCGAGCAGGCGGGCCTCTTGGGGGGCGCGGTGGGAGACGGCGAGATAGTGCTCGGCGAACTCGGGGCGTCGTAGCAGCGTGGTGTAGTAGACCGTCTCCACCTCCTTCGCCACCAACGGCCATATCTCCGTCAGGAAGTCGGGTGCGTCGCCCGAGTCCGCACGCTTGCGGAAGCCCGCGATCACCTCCGGGGTCAGCACGAGCGGGGTGTGACGGCCGTACGGGCCCTTGGCGTTGTCGCCGCGCGCCTGGTACGGGATGCCGCGCCGGGAACCGGCGTACAGGCGAGGCTCGCGGCCGGAGGGGACATAGCGCAGCCCTGCGTCGGAGGGGACGAAGCGGCCGCCACGGCCGGTGGTCAACAGGGCCATGTGGTCGAAGAAGTTGAGACCCAGGCCGCGCAGCAGCACCGGTTCGCCGGGGGAGAGGGCGGACAGGTCCACGTCCGCCGGGTTGGCGGGCGGGATGTGCCGCAGGCCGTGGCGGTCGGCGTACGCCGCCTGGCGCCGCTGCTTCGCGTCCGGGGCGGCCGGCAGATGGCCCTGCGCGAGGACGACGGCCGCGAGGCCGGTCAGCGTACGGCCGTCGTCCAGGGCGAGCAGCTGACGGCCGTCGGGGCCGTCGTCCAGCCGTATCGCGCGGGCGGCGTGGGTCTCGACGCGCACCTCGGGCGGGGCCTGCCGCACCACCTCGGCGAACACCCACTCCAGGTAACGGCCGTACTGCGCCCGGGTCGGATACTCGTCCGGCCCCAGCTCGCCGCCCGCCCACTCGTGCAGGCTCGGCCCCGGCCGGATCGGCCCCGAGCAGTCCACACTGTCGTCGGTGAACAGGGTCACCTGCGAGGCCACGGTGTTCATCAGCAGTTCGGCCGACTGCGCGGTGCGCCAGACGCGGCCGGCGCCGGCCGGCGCGGGGTCGATCACATGGACCGTCAGCCGGGTGCCGGGCTGGAGGAGTTCACGGGCGGAGGCGCAGAGCCGTTCGAGGACGCTGGTGCCGCGCGGCCCGGCACCGACCAGGGCGACGGAGACCGGGTCGGGTGCGGACCCCGACCGGGGCCCTGGTATGGAGGACTCCGATGCGGACTCCGCGGTCGGTGCAGACAAAGCGGTGACTCCCGGGCGTGTGGGGCGCAGAGCGGCGAACCGCCCGCGGGAAGCGGACGGCCCGCCTCATCATGCCTTCGGGCGCCACAGAAGCCAACGCACGTCCCACAGGTCCCGGATGTGCCTCATGCGGTGGTGAGGACCGACTCCTCCACCGTCGTCAGCCGCGCTCCGCCCCGCCCGTCCGCCTTGGCCTGGTCCAGCCGCAGCCGCGCCGAACGGCCGTGCAGCGTCAGCGTCATGAGCTGGTTGCCGAACCACGGGCCGCCCGCGCGCCGCCAGTCGATCGGCGGGCGCGGGACACGGCCGT
>NZ_JBQQCE010000645.1:0-4156 GCF_052245645.1 Streptomyces sp. KR55
TGCGCGACTATGATAAGCGGTACGAGTTGCCCGTGTGTTGGCCGGTACGCGTCGCGGGCGTGCACCGGGACGGTGACCTCCTGCGCGTGGAGACGGACTCGGGTGCGTGGCATGCGCGGGCGGTGATCAGCGCGACCGGCACCTGGTGGCGCCCCTTCCTGCCTGCCCTCAGCGGGCGCGGAGCCTTCGGCGGCGAGCAGCTGCACACCGTCGAGTACCGGCGGCCGCAGGACTGCGCGGGCCGTCGCGTGATCGTGGTTGGTGGCGGCAACTCCGGCGCCCAGATCGCCGCCGATCTCGCCCACGACACGGAGTTGACCTGGGTCACGAAGCGCCCGCCGCGTTTCCTGGCCGACGACATCGACGGCCGCGCCCTGTTCGACGCGGCCACCGCCCGGCGCCGTGCGCTGGACGCGGGGCGTACGGACACCGGCGGCGTCACCTCCCTTGGCGACATTGTCGCCGTACCGCCCGTACGCGACGCCCGTGACCGCGGCCTGCTCAAAGCCACGCCGATGTTCACACGCATCCTCCCCGGCGGTGTCGAATGGGCCGACGGCACCCGCGCCGAGGCCGACGCGATCATCTGGTGCACCGGCTTCCGGCCCGCCCTCTCCCACCTCGCGCCGCTCCAACTCCGCGGTCGGCGCGGTCACATCCCCACGCACGGCACGCGAGCCGTGGACGAACCGCGCCTGCACCTGCTCGGCTACGGCGACTGGACCGGCCCGGCCTCCGCCACCCTCATCGGCGTCGGCCGTCCGGCCCGGGATGCGGCCCGGGAGATCGCCGAGCTCGTACGCGGGCCGGGGACCGTCAGGACAGTGTGCGGATGACCTCATGCACGCGGGTGGCGATGTTCGCCGGCAGTGGCGCGTAGTGGATGTCGGCGAGGTTCTCCTGCCCGGCCTCACTGACTGTGTACGTGAGGAACGACTTGAGCGCGGGCAGGGTTCCGGGCTGGTTGCCCGTGTCGCACACGACCTCGTAGGTGACCAGGACGATCGGGTAGGCACCGGGATCCTGTGTGGTGTAGTCGAGTTGGAGGGACAGGTCTTTGCCCTTTCCGACCACCCTGGCAGTGGCAATCCCCGCAGAGGCGGTCTCGGGGCTCGGCGCGACGGGCTCGGACGCGCCGGTGTTGATCCTGACCGTGGGGATCTTGTCCTTGGTCGCGAAGGACAGCTCGAAGTACCCAATGGCACCGTGGGCGCCGGTCACCGCTCCGGCGACGTTTTCCGAGCCGTCGGCCGAGTTCCCGCCCTTGCCGGGCCATTCCTTGGACACCGTATAGGGCCAGTGCTGCGGTGCCGCCGCGGCGAGGTAGGCGGTGAAGTTCTGCGTGGTGCCCGAACCGTCCGAGCGATGCACGGGCTGAATGTCCAGGTCAGGCAGCTCGGCGCCCGGATTCAGCGCGCGGATCGCAGGATCGTTCCACTTGGTGATCTCGGAGTCGAAGATCTTCGCCAGGGTCGGCGCGTCGAGGACCAAGTCGTCAACACCGGACAGGTTGTAGCCGACCGCGATGGGACCGCCCACCGCCGGCAGGTTGATGGCGTATCCGCCGCGGCAGACCCACTGGGTCTGGTCCTCGGGCTTCACCGCCCCGTCGGTGCCACCGAACGCCGTGGCGCCCCGCATGAACTGAGCCACTCCCGCGCCCGAGCCCAGAGGGTTGTACCTGATCTGCACTCCCGGGCAGGCCCGTCCATACTGCTTGATCCAGTGCTCCATGGCGTTCTGCTGAGCTGTGGAACCGGACCCGGCCACCTGCCCCTTGGCCGCACACCCGATCCGCGGATCCGGCGAGGCTGCTCGTCTCGTACCCGCCTCGCCGCCATCGGTTGCGAATATCCAGGCTGCGCCTCCGACCGCGAGGACGGCCGCTACCGCCGCTACGCCGATCGGCCCGAAGAATGGCGCGGCCCTTGCGTCGATGCTGCACCAATGCCCCCTCTGGCACGCGTGCAGGTGGCAACTCGACGACCATGTCATGTCAGACGACGACTACCGCCTGCTGGGACATAGATAGTTACCTATGTGGGGCCAGTGGTGGCGACGTGCGTACGAACGTCTGCTGTCGCGTTCCCGTCGCGGGCATGGCGCAGGTGCGTCCTCGGCGGCCGAGGGTGATCAGCGAAGGGCGAGCATCTGCCCCATCGCTGCCACGACGGACGGCGCGACCTTGTAGTAGACCCAGGTGCCGCGCCGCTCGGAGGTGAGCAGGCCGGCTTCCTTGAGCTTCTTCAGGTGGTGGGAGACGGTCGGTTGGGAGACGCCCACGTCGGAGATGTCGCACACGCACGCCTCGCCGCCCTCGTGCGAGGCCACCAGCGAGAACAGCCGCAGGCGCACCGGATCGCCGAGCGCCTTGAACATCCTCGCCGTCCGCGCGGCCTCCTCTGCACTCAGCGGCCGTTCGGTCAGCGGCGGGCAGCACGGCGCCGTGACGTCCGGGACCTCCGGGTCGAGCAGCGGCAACACGTTCGTATTCGACATACGTCTATGTTGACACATGTCGAATAAGCGGGCGAGGGCGTTGCCGGGAGGACTCACTGCCTCGCGAGGTGCGCGGCCGGTCGGCGGCCGACCCGGACCGCATCCCGCCCGACCCCGCGCAGGGAGTTCGAGGACAGGCTGCGCTGCCACTCTCCTGGTTTCGATGAATGTCTATGTTGACGCCTATCGAAACAGGTGTCATGCTGGCAGCGCAAGAGATCGACGGATGTCGAAGCAAAGGGGAACCCCGTGGCTGCGCCCATGAACGACACGCCCACCACCGACCAGCTGCCCGTCGTGGTCGTCGGAGCCGGCCCGATCGGCCTGGCCGCCGCCGCCCGCCTCATCGAGCGCGGCATCGAACCGCTGGTCCTGGAGGCCGGCCCGTCCGCCGGCACCGCCGTACGCGACTGGGCGCACGTACGGCTGTTCTCGCCCTGGGCCGAGGTCACCGACCCGGCCGCCGAGAAGCTCCTGGCCCCGACGGGGTGGGTGCGCCCCGACGGAGTCTCGTACCCGACCGGCGGCGACTGGGCCGAGCAGTACCTCCAGCCGCTCGCCGATGTCCTCGGCGACAAGGTCCGTTACGACGCGACGGTGACCGGAGTGGCCCGCGTCGGCCGGGACCGCATCGTCGACGCCGGCCGCGACGAGCAGCCCTTCACCGTGCACATCACGACCGCGGACGGCCGCGAGGAGCGCCTCACCGCCCGAGCCGTCATCGACGCCTCCGGCACCTGGTCCGTGCCCAGCCCGATGGGCGCCGACGGCCTGCCCGCCCTGGGCGAGAAGTCCGCCGCCGAGCACATCTCCTATCGGGTGCCCGACCTGAAGGACCCGGCTGTGCGCGCCCGTTATGCGGGCAAGCGCACCGCCGTGGTCGGCTCCGGCGCCTCGGCCTTCACCGCCCTCGCCTACCTGGCCGACCTGGCGAAGGAGGAGGCCGGCACCCACGCGGTGTGGATCCTGCGGCGGGGGATCACGGGCTCCACGTACGGCGGTGGCGAGGCCGACCAGCTGCCCGCGCGCGGCGCCCTGGGCCTGCGCGCCAAGGCCGCCGTCGAGGACGGCCACGCCTCAGCCGTGACCGGCTTCCGAACGGACGTCGTCGAGCGCGACGGGGACCAACTCGTGCTCGTCGCCGAGGACGGGCGTCGCCTGGACCCGGTCGACGAGGTCATCGTGCTGACCGGCTTCCGCCCCGACCTGTCCTTCCTCTCCGAGGTCCGTCTCGACCTCGACGAGCGCCTCCAGGCGCCGACCGCGCTGGCCCCGCTGATCGACCCCAACGTGCACTCCTGCGGCACGGTCTACCCGCACGGTGTGAACGAACTCTCGCACCCGGAGCAGGGCGTCTACCTGGTCGGCATGAAGTCCTACGGCCGCGCCCCGACCTTCCTCGCGATGACCGGCTTCGAACAGGTCCGCTCCATCGCGGCAGCGATCGCCGGCGACCAGGAGGCCGCCGAGCGCGTCGAGTTGACCCTGCCGGAGACCGGAGTATGCGGCGGCGCGGGCCTGTTCGACGAGCCCGACACCGCCCGGGCAGCCTCGGGCGGCGGATGCTGCGCGGCCCCGGCCACCCTACAGGTCGGTGTCGGCACCCCCACCACCTCCGGCGGCTGCTGACCACCGTGAACCATCTCGAAGCCCGCGG
>NZ_JBQQCE010000646.1:0-4153 GCF_052245645.1 Streptomyces sp. KR55
TCCGCGCCGCCTGAGCCGCTTTCAGGGCGGCCGCCAGCGCGGCGCCCTTCCCCGGCGGCACCCGGATCAACGCCCGCTCCCACTGTTCTCCGGCAGGCGGCGCCCCCGGCCGCCGCGACCGCCCCGCCGCCACGGTCGGGGTCACCGGCAGCGGTACTGGCCCCAACACCTCTGCCTCCGGCGGCAGTTCGACGGCCCCCAGGAACTCCGCGACCGCCTCTGCCGTCCCCGACACCGCCGCCATCCGCGACACCGGCGGAAACCCCAGCTCGGCCCGCTCGGCGAGCTCCCGCACCGCATGCCCGACCGGGTCCCACCGCACCAGGGCCTGCACCGGCCGAAGCGTCGGCTCGGCCACGACGACCACGGTCCCCCCGTCACCGTGCGGCCGTACGAGCGCGGCGGCTGCGATCCACCGCCGCAACGCGTCCTCACCGGCGCGCAGATCGGGCCGCCCGAGCATGGCCCAGCCGTCGAGCAGCAGCGCGGCGGCGTATCCGCCCTCGGCGACCGGCTCGGCGCCGGGCGTACTCACCACCAGTGCAGGCGCCCCCGGCACCGTGTCCAGCACCTGCTCGCGCCCGGAGGTCCGCACCGGCACGGCCGGAAACGCCCGCCCCAGCTCCTCTGCGGTACGCCGCGCCCCCACGACCTGGGCCCGCAACCGGAACGACCCGCATTCCGGGCAGTGCCAGGAGCCTTCCGCACGCCCGCACCACCCGCACCGCAGCGCCCCGGCATCCCGCGCCTCCAACGGCCCGGCGCAGTGCCGGCACCGCGCGGGCGCCCGGCACTGCGCGCACGCCATCCGCGGCACGTATCCCCGCCGGGGCACCTGCACGAGCACCGGCCCGCTCCGCAGCCCGTCCCGGACCACCTGCCAGGCGAGGGTCGGCAACCGGGCGGCCCGGGCGGCCTCGTCCCGTGCCAGGTCCTGGTCCCCCACGGTCCGTACGAGCGGAGCGGCCTCCCGCACCTGCTCCCGCAGCGCGACGAGCGGCCGCGCCCACCCGCTCTCCACTAGCTGTGCGGCCTCCACCGTGCAGCTCCAACTCCCCAGCAGGAAGGCGCACTTGTCCTGTGCAGCGCGGAGCAGCAGCACTTCCCTGGCGTGCGGCTGCGGTGCGTGCTGTTCGCTGTGGCTGTCGTCGCCGTCGTCCCAGATGGCGACCAGCCCGAGATCCCGGACCGGCGCGAACATCGCGGCCCGCGTCCCGACCACGGCCCGTACGGATCCCCGCCGCACGGCGAGCCACTCCCGGTACCGCTTCTCCGGCCCGGCGTCGGCGGTCAGCAGCGCATGCCGCCCCTCTCCCAGCAGGGAGGTCAGCGCGGCATCGACCCGTGCGGCGGCGCGCCCGTCCGGTACGACGACCAGCGCACCGCGCCCCGAGGCCAGCGTCGCGGCAACCGCGCGGGCCAGTTCCTCGCTCCACTCGGGGCCAGGCAGGGCGTTCCACACGGCGCGCGGCGCGCCCCCGGAAGCCAGCGCCTCCAGGAAGGCCGCACCGCGCTCATAGCGCGCCCAGGACCCCGCCTCGGGCACCTCGGGCGGCGGCAGCGGCTCCGGTGACGGTCGCTGCTCGGCCCGCGCGCTGCGTGGCGGTACGGCGAGCTGCAGGACGTCGGCGAGGCTCCCCGCATAGCGGTCGGCCACGGCCCGAGCCAGGCCCAACAGCTCCTCGCTCAGCACCGGCTCCGGCGAGACGACCTGGGCTAGCGCGGCGAGCGGCCCGGCGTAGTCGGACTCGGCCCTCCGCTCGACGAGGAACCCGTCGATGAGCCCGCCACCCTCACGACGCCCTTCCCGCACCCGATGCCGCCCGGCCCCGAACCGCACCCGCACCCGCACCCCGGGCTGCGCCTCGGCATCCAGCTCCTCGGGCACGGCGTAGTCGAAGTACCGGTCGAGGTGGAGCACGCCCTTGTCCACGAGCACGCGTGCGACGGGCAGCTCCTTGGCCAGCGCGGCCCCCCGCCACGTCCGCGGCTTGGCCCGGGGCGCCTTGGCCTTCCGCACGCTCTCCCGAATGAACGCGAGCTGCTCCGGCGGCGCCCCCTCGGCCCCGCCGCCGTCCCGCTGCCCGTGCTCGCTGCTCACGCTTGCATTCTTACCAAACGCCACTGACACCGGCGCCCGCCCGAGATCACCTCGGCCACGGACTCACGCCCGGCGGCGCTTCCGCCTTCCTGTCAGCCGTTTTCGCGCATGCCGCACACGCCGAGGCCCGGCCCTCAAGGGGAACCGGGCCTCGTGGAGCGAAGCGGGACCTACAGCCCCGCAGCCGCCCGCAGCGCCTCCACGCGGTCCGTGCGCTCCCACGTGAAGTCGGGGAGCTCACGGCCGAAGTGGCCGTACGCCGCGGTCTGGGCGTAGATGGGGCGGAGCAGGTCGAGATCGCGGATGATCGCGGCCGGGCGGAGGTCGAAGACCTCGTCGATCGCCTTCTCGATCTTCTCGTGGTCGATCTTGGCGGTGCCGAAGGTCTCGACGAACAGACCGACCGGCTCGGCCTTGCCGATCGCGTACGCCACCTGGACTTCGCAGCGGGAGGCCAGGCCCGCGGCGACCACGTTCTTGGCGACCCAGCGCATCGCGTACGCCGCCGAGCGGTCCACCTTGGACGGGTCCTTGCCGGAGAAGGCACCGCCGCCGTGGCGGGCCATGCCGCCGTAGGTGTCGATGATGATCTTGCGGCCGGTCAGGCCGGCGTCGCCCATCGGGCCGCCGATCTCGAAACGGCCGGTCGGGTTCACCAGCAGGCGGTAGCCCTCGGTGTCGAGCTTGATGCCGTCGTCCAGGAGCGCCTTCAGCTCCGGCTCGACGACGAACTCGCGGATGTCGGGCGCCAGGAGGGACTCCAGGTCGATGTCGCTGGCGTGCTGCGAGGAGACGACCACCGTGTCCAGGCGGACGGCCTTGTCGCCGTCGTACTCGATGGTGACCTGCGTCTTGCCGTCCGGGCGCAGGTAGGGGATCGTGCCGTTCTTGCGCACGTCGGACAGGCGCTTCGACAGACGGTGCGCCAGGAAGATCGGCAGCGGCATCAGCGTCGGCGTCTCGTCGGAGGCGTAACCGAACATCAGGCCCTGGTCACCGGCACCCTGCTTGTCGAGCTCGTCGTCGTCGCCCTCGACTCGGGACTCGTACGCCGTGTCCACACCCTGCGCGATGTCCGGGGACTGCGCGCCGATCGACACCGAGACACCACAGGAGGCGCCGTCGAAGCCCTTCTTCGAAGAGTCGTAGCCGATCTCGAGGATCTTGTCCCGGACCAGCTGCGGGATCGGCGCGTAGGCCTTGGTGGTGACCTCGCCGGCCACGTGCACCAGACCGGTCGTGATCAGGGTCTCGACCGCGACCCGGGATGACGGGTCCTCGCGCAGAAGCGCGTCGAGAATGGTGTCGCTGATCTGGTCAGCGATCTTGTCGGGGTGACCCTCGGTCACGGACTCCGAGGTGAACAGGCGACGGGACACAACGCTCCCTGGGGTTGCAGCGGCTGCTGGCTGATCATTGGCGGACGGGACGGGGGCTGCGCCCGGCGTCGTCCGAGAACAGTTTATCGGTCGCGCTCCGCCGCATGGCCACCGTCTCGCCTCTCGGGAGCGCTGTGACCTGCGGCACGGGCATTCTGCCCAAAGTCCGGCTGCGTTGGCCAGGGTCGCCACGCCTCAAATGTGCATGCGTGCGGAGCGCGGTGGGGCGCATGAATCATTCAGCGCAGTCGTTCGGACACCAGGTCCCACACCGTTTCGGCCAGCGCCTCCTTCGGGCCGTACGGTACGGGGATCTCGGTGCCGTCGGCGCCCAGCACCACGGCCTCGTTCTCCTCGGAGCCGAAGGTCTTGCGCTCCCCCACCTCGTTCACCACGAGGAGATCGCAGCCCTTGCGCTCCAGCTTTCTGCGACCGTTGGCGAGGACGTCGTCGGTCTCGGCGGCGAAGCCGACGATCACCTGTCCCGGTCGGGCGCGGTCGGCCGAGATCTCGGCCAGGATGTCCGGATTCCGCACCAGCACGATGGGGTCCGGGTCCTGCCCGTCCCTCTTCTTGATCTTCCCGGCGGCGTACGTCGCCGGGCGGAAGTCGGCGACCGCCGCGGCCATCACGACCGCGTCGGCGTCCGCGGCCGTCTTCAGCACCGCCTCAC
>NZ_JBQQCE010000647.1:0-4134 GCF_052245645.1 Streptomyces sp. KR55
GGGCGGCGTAGCGCCGCTCACCCAGCCCGAACAGTGCCTCGTCGACCGCCCGGCGGTACGCCGTGGCCGTGTCGTAGACCATGCCGCGCCCGGCGACCGCCTCCGCCAGCCGGTCCCGCGACAGCGCGGTGCCGGTGGCGTCGAGCAGGCTGAGCTCCTCGCCGACGCGCTGGTCGGTGACCGCGTACCAGTGGCGGGCCATGCCTCGCCCCGCCACCGCCTTCAGCCCGCAGGCGAGAGTGAGGAAGTGTTCCTGTCCGTCGGCCTCGTCCTGGCGGCCGAACTCGATCCAGCTGTAGCCGAGCCGCTCGGCGTGCGGGTGCTGCCCGCCGAGCAGCAGGTTCCACTCCATGCGCTTGCCGGGATCGGCGTCGGGCTCCACGCGGCGCGCGGACAGGTCGCCGTCCAGGAGGAATGGCAGGGTGAGGGCGAGGACTTTGGACTTGCCGGTGCCGTTGTTGCCGCGCAGCAGCAGACGGCCGTCGCGGAACCAGAACTCCTCGGTGTCGTAATAGAAGAGGTCGACCAGGCCGATGCGCAGCGGCCGCCACCGGCCGGGCACGGGGGTGGGCAGGGCGGTCACGAGTCCTTTGCCTTTCGCTCGGCGGACCATGCAGCCTGGGGAGGCGTGAGCTGCTGCGGGGGCGTACCCGCCTGTCGTACGACGGTCTCGCTGACCGCATAGCGGGCCAGCGCGGACAGGGGGACGACCCCGCCGGGTGT
Source organism: Streptomyces sp. KR55 (assembly GCF_052245645.1). Taxonomy (NCBI): domain Bacteria; kingdom Bacillati; phylum Actinomycetota; class Actinomycetes; order Kitasatosporales; family Streptomycetaceae; genus Streptomyces; species Streptomyces sp. KR55. Next base: position 724 of record NZ_JBQQCE010000647.1, read on the forward strand.
GCGGGTGACCAGGCCGAGCGCGGTCAGCTTGGTCAGCGCCTGCTCGACCAGTTCCGCCTCCGCGCCCGGTTGCTTGGCGGACTTCGACCAGAACCCGCCGTGCTCGGCGGCCAGTTCCCGCACCCTGCGCTCGAGGTCGGCCCGGCTCACCGCGCCGCCCGCGGCCGCGAGGTGCTCGGCGAGCAGCAGGGTGACGTGCCCGTGGGTGCCCTGCTCGGGCATGCGTACGTCGGTCAGGTCGTCCAGGGGGTCGACCATGGCGATGCCCTCGGCCCGTCCCTCCGCGACCAGGCCGGTCAGTTCGGTGATGCGTGCGGTGATGAAGGCGCGCTGGCGGGTCAGGTAGGCGAGCTCCTCGTCGGTGAGCTCGTCGTAGTACAGCACCGGGTCGTCCAGCAGGCGCCGGGTCAGCATCTGGCGGATGGCACGGAAGCGCAGTTCGTCACTGTCCAGAGCGCTCTCGGCGGTCAGCTCGGCCAGCCGGTCCTCGAAACCCTCGGCCGCGATCATCGAAGGGCCCCGGCGGGCGGCGAGCAGCCCGGCCAGGACACGGCGCTGAACGTCGTACAGCACATCGCCCGCACCGCTGACGTAGGCGTCCTCGTCCCCGGCCACCCGCCGCAGTACCCCGTACCGCATGAGCAGCCGTACCACGGCCGCCAGATCCAGTCGCTCGTCGCGCCGCTCCAGCGTGAACTCGATCCCGGCGGCGGCCAGGTGGGGATCGGCGGCGTCCAGGACGACCTGCTCGGCGAGCCGGCCGAGCGCGATCTGTGCCTCGCCCCGCTCCAGCGCGGCCAGCGCCAGGCACAGCAGCACATAGCGGCGGCGGGTGAAGGGCGCGCGGGCGCGGGAGGCCTCGCGCGCCGGATGGGTGGGGTCGGCCAGGGTGCCGGGCGTCCTGCCCAGCCGGGCGGACTCCGCGTCCACCCGCAGGGACCAGCCGGTGTTGCGGTCGAACCACTCGCGCAGTTCGGCGGCGTGCCGCCGCACGAGGCGGAACTCGTCGGCGTACGGGCCGTGCGCGAGCAGCAGCGGCTCCTTCAGCAGGGCGCGGGCGGCCTTCTGGAACTCGGCTGCGCGCCGACCGTCCAGCACCTCGCCCAGGGGCGTGGTCATCGCTCCTCCCACGTCGGGGTGTCGTCCATGCGTATGCGGCCGATCCGGGGGAGATCGGTGATCTCGACTTGGTGGTCGGGCCCGCGGAAGGTGCCGCCGGGTGTGCGGATCTCGGCCGTCGTACCGTCCGCCAGAGCCGTCAGCCGGATCTCCATCGAGCCGTCGTTGCTGGTCGCGACGGTCGTCGTCATGCCGGGCCGCCACGTGGCCAGGGCGTCACCGAGCAGCCCCAGGAACAGGCCGAAGGCCGCCGGGTCGAGCTCGCCGAGGGCGGACAGCCGTGTGGTGCCGTTCGTCGCGAGGCGGGCACGGGCGGCGGCGGTCTCCTCCGCCTGCCGGGCGGCGATCTCGGCGAGGCGCCGCCGCTGCTCGGAGCGGTCCTGTACCTTGCGGGCCTTGCCGCGTCGTTCGTAGCTGCCGGTGCGGCGCAGCTGCGGGCTGATCCGCAGCGGCTCGGCCTCGGCCCACGGGGTGGACGCGGCCACCGGGCGAACCGTGCGCCGGTCGAGGGTGTCGGCGTCGACGGTGAGGTGACGTGCGGGATATAGCCCGAAGGCGGCACGCCACAGCCGGTGCCGCGCCTCGTCGTCGGGGGCCTCGGCGAACCAGCGGGCCAGAGTGCGGAAGTCCGCCGAGCGGTCCGAGCGCCCGGCCCGCCGCTCGTTCAACTGACGTACGACCGTTAGGAGTTGCGGGATCGCCCCGAGGGCGCGGCCGCGCAGCAGGCGGGCCTGCGACTCGCGGCCGTCCGCGGACACGAACCAGGCGGCGAGCCCCGCCCAGCGCGCCGCCCACCGCTCGTACGCCCGCGCCTCGGCGCTCTCGGCCTCGTCCGGGGCGGCGTCGGCCGCCTCGCGGGCCGCAGCCAGCCGCAGCAGCGCCCTGGCCCGGCCCTGGTCCTCCAGCTCGCCGATGAGCAGGGCGATCCGTCCGCCCAGGGTGATCAGGTCCTGGATGAACCGCTCCAGGTACTGGATCAGCCGGTCCTTGTAGGCGAGGAACACATCGACCTCCACATCGTGGAGGTCGATGGTGCGCTGCAGCGAGCCCATAAACGCCCGCGCGTTCTCCGCCAGCGCCCCGAACCGGCCGGTCAGCGCGGACAGCGCCAGATGCGCCTTGGCCGCGTCCGGCTCCTGTTCGGCCGCGATCACCAGCAGGGCCCGCAGCTGGGTGACGATGTCGTGCAGCGCCACCGCCTGCAGCGCGCCGCGCCGCCCCAGCGCCTCGTCGTACGCGGACAGCGCCTGCTCGGCAGCCTCACCCGCCTGTGTGAGCTGGTAGATGAAGCGCTTGCGGTAGAAGTCCTCGACCGCCGTGACCCGGGAGGTGTCCGGATCCGCCCGCAGGTTGCCCCAATCGACGAGGCTGTCCAGGGCCTTGACCACCGTGTCTAGGTCGGCGGGCCGGTGTTCGGGTGGCAGCGCGCCGTGCACGTCCTCGGGCCGCAGGTGTACCGCGAAGCGCTCCTTGGCGGCCAGGAACGCGCCCATCACCCGGCGGTAGAGGGCGGCGTTGGGCACGGTGAGGTGGGCGAAGGGCGCGTACCCGGCCCGTGCCGGTCCGGAAGGCGACGACGTCATCGTTCCGGCATTCTCCCCGACGCACACCCCGCTCGGGCAATCGTGGCCAGGCCTTCACGCAGAGTCGCCCCGTGTTCCGGCTCCCCGCTGCTTCCCCACGGTCGGCCGTATGCCGCGAGCCTTCCCGGTGTCGATGCGGCTCGCGGACCCCTGCGGCCTGCCCGAGACCCGGGACGGGCGCGAGGCAGTCAGGGGTTGTTGACCGTCGTCTGGGCGCGTACACCAGCCACTGGTGCCGACGGGCGGGGAAGAGCTCGGGACGCCCCGCGGACGTGCTGGTGGAGGTACCATAACCGTATGGCTTTGAAGAAGACGACGGTGATGGTCGACGAGGAGTACCTGAAGATCATCAAGGAGGCGGCCGCGCGTGAGGGCCGGCCGGAGTCGGAGTACTTCCGCGAGGCGTTCCGCATCGCCGCGCTGCGGGCCCGCCGCTGGCCCGGCGAGTGGGACATTCCGGAGCTCGGCTTCGGTGGCCCGGTGACCGACGACGATGTACGGGCCGCCGCCGAGGAGGCCGCGAACCGCAAGTACGGCAGCTCCGGCAGCGCCGCGTGATCGTCATCGGGGACACCTCCGGCCTGGTGGCGGCGTTCAACACCGACGACCCCGAGCACGCGGCCACGCGCAGGGCGCTTGGCGAGGCATCGGCGACGGTGATTTCGCCGTTGGTGTTCGCCGAGATCGAGCACATCATCACCCGTAACAT
>NZ_JBQQCE010000648.1:0-4131 GCF_052245645.1 Streptomyces sp. KR55
GACCAGGGCACGCTTGTCGCCGATCCGGTACGTGCGGATCTTGCCGCCGTGGCCCGCGACGGCCGGCGGCGGGAATCCGGGCAGCTCGGTGACCTGGAACTCGGCCTCGGGAGCGCCGAGCGCGTCCACGGCCGGAGCCCAGCCGGAGCCCATCACGAGGGCGACGTCGTGGGACTCGGCGCCGGTGAGTTCGCGCAGGCGCGCGGCGGCGGCGTCGGCGGCGGCGTACGGGTCGCCCTGGATGTCGTCCGGAAGAAGAGATGCGTTCACGCGCACGAGGGTAGCCGGTCCCGGCCTACGCGCGTAGATGACGGAGGTCACGGGATGGCGATCGTTGTCTTGTCGTTTCCGACGAAAGCGGCCGCGCGGAGGGGCGGCGAGCCCTCAGCAGGGCCTCTTGCGCAGCTCCATCACGTAGTCGTGCGGTGCCCCGGCCGACTCCGCCGCGTCCGCGATCTCGCCCAGGTAGCGGGCCGACGGCAGGCCGCCCTCGTAGGCGTTCAGGACGTACGCCCAGGCCGTCTCCTCGCCGTCGAGGGTGTGCACACGGACCCGCATCCGGCGGTAGACCTCGAGGCCGACGCCGACCCACCGGTCGAGTGACTCCTCGTCCATCGGTGCGATGTCGTACAGCGCCACGAAGACCTGGGAGCCGGGCGACTCGACGACGGTCGCCAGCGCGCCCTCCCACCCCATGTGCTCGCCGCCGAACGTCAGCCGCCAGCCGTTAAGCCACCCCATGGCCCGCATCGGCGAGTGCGGGGCGCGGCGCGACATCAGCCGCGCGTCGAGATGGGCGGCGTACGCGGCGTGGAGGGACATGGGTCGAGCGTACGGCAGTCGGCTCGCGTGTCACTTCCGTCCCGGGGGTACCTGTGGTAGCCGGAGTGGGCCCCGGGGCGGTCGCACGTTGAAGGGTGCGGGACAATGGAGTACGTGACTCGGATCGTGATCATCGGTGGCGGACCCGGCGGATACGAAGCGGCGCTGGTCGCCGCACAACTCGGCGCGGAGGTGACCGTCGTCGACTGCGACGGTCTGGGCGGAGCGTCGGTACTGACCGACTGCGTGCCGTCCAAGACCCTCATCGCCACGGCCGAGGTGATGACCACCTTCGACTCCTCCTACGAGGAGCTGGGGATCATCGTCGCGGACGACACCCCGCCCGAGGAGATGGCCGCCCGCATCATCGGCGTCGACCTCGGCAAGGTCAACCGACGGGTCAAGCGGCTCGCGCTCGCCCAGTCCCACGACATCACCGCCTCCGTCACCCGGGCCGGTGCCCGGGTGCTGCGCGGCCGCGGCCGGCTGGAGGGCATGCAGGCCCTCGACGGCTCGCGCAAGGTCGTCGTGCGCGCCGCCGACGGCACCGAGGAGACCCTCACCGCCGACGCCGTCCTCATCGCCACCGGCGGTCACCCGCGCGAGCTGCCCGACGCCAGGCCGGACGGTGAGCGCATCCTCAACTGGACCCAGGTCTACGACCTCGACGAGCTCCCCGAGGAGCTCATCGTGGTCGGCTCCGGTGTCACCGGCGCCGAGTTCGCCGGCGCCTACCAGGCCCTCGGCTCCAAGGTCACCCTCGTCTCCTCCCGCGACCGCGTGCTGCCCGGCGAGGACCCGGACGCGGCCGGCGTGCTGGAGGACGTCTTCCGGCGCCGCGGCATGAACGTCATGGCCCGCTCCCGCGCCGCCGCCGCCAAGCGGGTCGGCGACCGGGTCGAGGTCACCCTCGCCGACGGGCGGGTCATCACCGGCTCGCACTGTCTGATGGCCGTCGGCGCCGTCCCCAACTCCGCGGGCATGGGCCTGGAGGAGGCGGGCGTCAAGCTGCGCGACTCCGGGCACATCTGGACCGACAAGGTCTCCCGCACGACCGCTCCGGGCGTGTACGCGGCCGGCGACGTGACCGGCGTCTTCGCCCTCGCGTCCGTCGCCGCCATGCAGGGCCGTATCGCCATGTACCACTTCCTCGGCGAGACGGTGGCCCCGCTCAACCTCAAGACGGTCTCCTCGAACGTCTTCACCGACCCCGAGATCGCCACCGTCGGCTACACCCAGGCAGACGTGGACGGCGGCGTCATCGACGCCCGGGTCGTGAAGCTGCCGCTGCTGCGCAACCCGCGCGCCAAGATGCAGGGCATCCGGGACGGCTTCGTCAAGATCTTCTGCCGCCCGGGGACCGGGATCGTGGTCGGCGGTGTGGTCGTGTCGCCGCGCGCCTCGGAACTGATCCACCCCATCTCGATCGCCGTCGACAACAATCTGACGGTCGAACAGATCGCGAACGCGTTCACCGTGTACCCCTCCCTTTCGGGGTCGATCGCCGAGGTGGCCCGACAGCTCCACACCCGCAAGGCGACCGCCGAGAGCTGACGGCCGAAACCGACTCCCCGCTGGTCACGGGGAGTTGCCGGCCATGCGGACGGCATAGGCAACGGGAGTACGCTCCTATACCACTTCCCGCTGTTGTGTGCGAACAACTTCTGTTATTCGGCGCAAACTGCTGAAAGCAGACGGTCGTTGGGGTTACTGTCAGTTTCGTGTTCGCTGCAGAACGTCGCCAGTTGATCCTCGAAATGGTGCGAGCAAACGGAGCCGTGTCGCTCCGTGAGCTCGCCCGCGTCGTCCAGACCTCCGAAGTGACCGTACGGCGGGACGTGCGCGCACTGGAGGCAGAAGGACTCCTCGACCGCCGGCACGGCGGTGCGGTACTGCCGGGCGGATTCACGCGGGAGTCCGGCTTTCCGCAGAAGTCACATCTCGCGACCGCCGAGAAGACGGCCATCGCCGACCTCGCCGCGGGCCTGGTCGAAGAGGGCGAGGCCATCGTCGTCGGGGCGGGTACGACCACGCAGGAGCTGGCCCGCCGGCTCGCGCGGGTGCCCGGCCTGACCGTCGTCACCAACTCTCTCCTGGTGGCCCAGGCGTTGGCCCACGCCAACCGGGTGGAGGTCGTGATGACGGGCGGGACACTCCGCGGTTCCAACTACGCCCTCGTCGGCTCCGGCGCCGAGCAGTCCCTCCAGGGGCTGCGGGTGTCGAGGGCCTTCCTCTCCGGGAGCGGGCTGACCGCCGAACGCGGTCTGTCCACGTCCAACATGCTCTCGGCGTCCGTCGACCGGGCCCTCGTCCAGGCCGCCGCGGAGGTCGTGGTCCTCGCGGACCACACCAAGCTCGGCACGGACACGATGTTCCAGACGGTCCCGACCGACGTGATCACCCGCCTGGTGACGGACGAGCCCCCGCCGCACGACGACCGCGCGGCCACCGAGCTGCAGGCCCTGGCCGACCAGGGCGTCCAGATCGCCGTGGCGGGGGCGGGCGCGTCGGGAAACGGAGGCGCGGGGGGTGATGCCGCCCCGGCGCGTCAGCAGCGCCGGGACGTACCTCTCCCGGGCCCGCGCCGCGGCCAGGTCCCCGGCGGCCCGGCCCTGCGCACGGCCGCGGTCCTGGGCGACCAGACACCGGGGACGGACCGGGCACGGGTGGCGGACCTGCGGCGACGCTGAACCGCCGGCGGGCAGGCCCGCCGGCGGCTGCGCTGTCTGAAGTCCTCGATCCGCGGATCGCCGCGCCGGACGTGACCGACGCGACGATCCCGTGTCAGCCGGGTCAGTCCTTGATCTCGCAGATCGCCGCGCCGGAGGTGAGGGACGCGCCGACCTCCGCGCTCAGGCCCTTGATGGTGCCGGACTTGTGGGCGTTCAGCGGCTGTTCCATCTTCATGGCTTCGAGTACGACGACCAGGTCGCCTTCCTTGACCTCCTGGCCCTCCTCGACGGCGATCTTGACGATGGTGCCCTGCATGGGCGAGGCGAGGGTGTCGCCGGAGGCCACGGGCCCGGACTTCCTGGCGGCGCGTCGCTTGGGCTTGGCGCCGGCGGCGAGGCCGGTGCGGGCCAGGGACATGCCGAGGGAGGAGGGCAGGGAGACCTCCAGACGCTTGCCGCCGACCTCGACGACGACCGTCTCGCGGCCCGGCTCCTCCTCCGCCTCCCCGGCGGCGGGGGCGGTGAAGGGCTTGATCTCGTTGACGAACTCGGTCTCGATCCACCGGGTGTGGACCGTGAACGGCTCGGTGGAGCCGGTGAGTTCGGGGGCGAACGCCGGGTCGGTGACCACCGCGCG
>NZ_JBQQCE010000649.1:0-4117 GCF_052245645.1 Streptomyces sp. KR55
GACTCCCAGCTCTCCGACGACGAACTGGCCGTCCGCGACACCATCCGGAAGTTCTGTGCGGAACACGTGACCCCGTACGTCGGGGACTGGTTCGAGGCCGGCGACCTGCCGACCGCTCGGGAGCTCGCCAAGGAGTTCGGCAAGCTCGGCGTGCTCGGCATGCACCTCGAGGGCTACGGGTGCGGTGGCGCGAGCGCGGTGCACTACGGTCTGGCCTGCCTGGAACTGGAAGCCGCCGACTCGGGCATTCGCTCGATGGTCTCCGTGCAGGGCTCACTGGCGATGTACGCGATCTGGGCGAACGGGTCCGAGGAGCAGAAGCAGGAGTGGTTGCCGCGCATGGCCGCCGGCGAGGCCATCGGGTGCTTCGGCCTGACCGAGCCCGACTCCGGATCCGACCCGGGCTCGATGACGACCACGGCCCGGCGCGATGGCACGGACTGGGTGCTGAACGGTCGCAAGATGTGGATCACCAACGGCAGCATCGCTGACGTGGCTGTGGTGTGGGCGTCCACCGAGGGCGGGATCCGTGGTTTCGTCGTTCCGACCGACACGCCTGGATTCAGTGCCCACAAGATCAAGCACAAGCTGTCCTTGCGGGCGTCGGTGACGAGCGAACTGGTGCTGGACGACGTCCGGTTGCCCGACGGCGCGATGCTGCCCAAGGCGAAGGGGCTCTCCGGACCACTCGGCTGCCTGACCGAGGCGCGGTACGGAATCATCTGGGGCGTCATGGGCTCCTCCCGGTCCGCCTGGCAGGCCGCGCTCGAATACGCGGGACAGCGCACGCAGTTCGGCAAGCCGATCGCCGGCTTCCAGCTCACTCAGGCCAAGCTCGTCGACATGGCGGTGGAGCTGAACAAGGGCCTGCTGCTGGCCCTGCACCTCGGCCGTCAGAAGGACAGGACCGGCCTGCGCCCCGAACAGGTCAGCTTCGGCAAGCTCAACAACACACGCGAGGCGCTCGACATCTGCCGGACCGCGCGCTCCATCCTCGGTGGCAACGGCATCTCGCTCGAGTACCCGGTGATCCGGCACATGGTGAACCTCGAAACGGTGCTGACCTACGAAGGCACGGCCGAAATACACCAGCTGGTGCTCGGCCAGGCGTTCACCGGGCACAACGCGTTCCGCGGATAGGAGACAAGGATTCCGGATGACCGCAACCCTCTGCTTCGAAGACAAGGAAATCGCCCCCGAGGAGCTCGATGCCCGGGCGCGCAAACTGGCGGGCGGGCTGGCAGCGCTGGGGCTGCGCGAGGGCGATGTCGTCGCGGTGCTCCTGCGCAACGACCCCGTCTACGTGGACATCATCCTCGCCTGCCGCATCGGCGGGTTCTCCTACTGCCCTCTCAACTGGCATTTCACGCCGCCCGAAATCGGCTACATCCTGAAGGACTGCGGCGCCCGGGCGGTGATCGGCCACGCCGATCTGCTCCATGCGGCACGCGCCGTGCTGCCCCACGGCGTCACCACACTCGCCGTCGCGGGCGATGCCGACGAGGAATCGGTCGAGTACGAGAACTGGCTGGTGCAGCAGCCCGATTACAGCGGCCCGATCGTCGCACCGCGCGGTCACATGGCCTACACCTCGGGCACGACCGGACGGCCCAAGGGCGTGGTCCGCGCTCCCATACCCCTGGGGGAACTGGAGCTGTACCGAAGGCGGTCCCTCGAGGTGATGGAGGCCTGTTTCGGGGTGCGGGCCGGCTGCCGTGCCCTCGTACCGGCTCCGCTCTACCACAGTGCGCCGAGCGGTTTCGCGCAGTGGACGAGCCAGATCGCCGACACCCTCGTCATCGCGCCTCGTTTCGACGCCGAGCAGACGCTCGCCCTGATCGAACGCCACCGCATCGACACCCTGTACTGCGTCCCGACCATGTACGTCCGCCTGCTGAAACTGCCCCGCAGCGTGCGTGAGCGCTACGACCTGTCCTCCCTGCGGTTCGTCGGATCCACGGGCGCGCCCTGTGCTCCGGAGGTGAAGCAGGCGCTGATCGACTGGCTCGGTCCGATCGTGTACGAGACGTACGCCTCCAGCGAGAGCGGCTGGATCACCGTGATCGACTCGAAGGAGGCGCTCGAGCGTCCCGGCAGCGTCGGCCGTCCGGTCGGCGAGGCGCGGATCCGCATCGTCTCCCCGGACGGCGCGGACTGTCCCCCAGGTGAGACCGGGATCATCTACGTGCGGCAGCCCGCGTACACCGACTTCACCTACCGGAATCAGCCCGATGCGCGTGAGCGCGTCGCCCTGGACGATCTGATCACCCTCGGGGACATGGGCTACCTCGACGCGGACGGTTACCTCTACATCTGTGATCGCGCGGTGGACATGGTGATCTCCGGCGGAGTCAACATCTATCCGGCCGAGATCGAGAGCACGATCCTCGGGCAGGCCGGTGTGCTCGACTGCGCGGTGTTCGGTGTGCCCGACCCCGAATTCGGAGAGCGGCTGCACGCCCTGGTGCAACCGGAGCGCGATGCCGTGATCGACCCGGGGGAGCTCGGCCAGGCCCTGCGCGCCACGCTCGCCGGATTCAAGGTCCCACGGAACATCGAGATCGTCGACGACCTGCCGCGTGACGACAACGGCAAGATCGCCAAGCATCGCATCCGTGCACAATACGCGGAGGCCGGGGCGCGGCAGGCCTGACGGGCGTCTCCTGCCTCGATTGGGCGGATTCGAGCGAGCCACCGCCGGTGCCGCGGCCTCGATCTCGGCACCCGGCGCCCGCGCCAAGCCCGCGCGGAGCCGTTTGGCGTACGAGCCCGTGTCGCAGGTCGGGACTCTCTGTCACGGGGTGCGACAGTCTGCATATGATCTCATCGCAGAACGCTGAACTGATCAACGCTCGCAGCTCGCGCCGCCCCAGGGCGGGTACGGCGCTCGTCGTCGTGACGACTGCCGTGTTACTGGGCATCACAGCCAGAGCGGAGGCCGTGCCGTCCGTTCGGTCCGGGCCCGACTGGGACGCCATCGCCGCGTGTGAGTCCGGGGGCAACTGGAAAGCGAACACCGGAAACGGCCATTACGGCGGTCTGCAGTTCAGGCAGTCCAGTTGGGTCGCGGCCGGCGGTCTGAAGTACGCCCCGCGTGCCGATCTGGCCACTCGCAGAGAGCAGATCATCGTGGCGAAACGCCTGGCCGCCCTGCAGGGAATGTCGGCGTGGACCTGCGCGTCAGCCGGGTGACGGCGCGTCAGGCGGGACGAGCCGTGTCCCCCGCGGCGGCCGCAGGCGGGCGTGTATCCCGGTCGGCGGCCGTCTCCTTCGCCCATGTCTCCAGCCGGCCCGTGAACTCGGCTGCCCGCTCGGCCCAGTCGAGCTCGGCCAGCGCCGCTGCGCGGCCGCGTTCGGCGGTGCCCAGGCGCAGCTGCGTGTCCGCGCGCAGCCGCCGTACCGCGTCCGCGGTCGCCGCCGGGTTCTCGTACGGGACGAGGAGGCCGCAGCGGTGCCGCAGCACCAGGTCGGCCGCCAGGGGAATCGGCGTGGTCACGACAGGGACGCCGTGGGCCATGTACTCGACGACCTTGGTGGGCCGCGAGTGACGGTAGTTGGGCTGGTCGTGCAGGAGGGACAGGCCGGCCAGGGCGCCGGAGAGCAGGGCGAGGGCACGGTCGTTGGGCAGATAGCCGTGCCAGCGCAGGACGCCGTCGCGGTCGGCCTCGGTGAGCGCGCCCCGCACGTCGAGGTCGGCCGCCCCCGTCACCTCGACCCGTACGTCCGGCCCGAGCAGCCTGGCCGTCTCGATGAGGTCGAGCGCGCCGCGCGCCCGGGACAGGTGCCCCAGATAGACGACCCGGTCCGTGCCGGGCGGCTCGGGTGGCTCGGGCGGTACGGTCGCGAGGTTCGGCACGACGGGATGCGGCCGTCGGAAACGCGCCCGGTAGGCGTCCTCGGCGAGCAGCAGCCGCACGTGCCGCTCGGCCAGGCGCTCCGCCGCCCGTACCGCCACCTTCAGCGGCGGCCGCAGAGCCGCCGGTACCCAGCGCTTCATCGCCAGTGCCGCCGCCGTGTCCTCGTGCACGTCCCACACGGTCACCGGGGCCCGGCCGCGGCGCCGCCACCGGCGCAGTGTGCCGGGCAGGGCGAGCAGCAGCTCCGGGTCGTGCAGCAG
>NZ_JBQQCE010000065.1:0-28479 GCF_052245645.1 Streptomyces sp. KR55
AAGCACCGAGAAGCACCGAGAAGCGCCGGCAAGGACCGGAAGCACGGGAGGGGGTACGACCGTGGAGGACGACGCCGCCGCCCTGTCCGCGCGCCTCAAGGCCTACGAAGGCATGCCCGCCACCGTCGCCGGGAGAGGCAAGGATCCCGTCAACCTGCCCATGATCCGCCACTGGTGCGAGGCCCTCGGCGACACCAACCCGGCGTACACCGGCCCCGACGCCATCGCCCCGCCCACCATGCTCCAGGCCTGGACCATGGGCGGCCTCACCGGGCATACGGCGCGTACGACGGCGTACGACGAACTCCTCGGCCTGCTGGACGCGGCGGGCTGCACCGCGGTGGTCGCCACCGACTGCGAGCAGGAGTATCTGCGGCCGCTGCGACCCGGCGACGAGCTCACCTTCGACACGGTGATCGAGTCGGTCTCGGATCGGAAGACGACAAAACTGGGCGCCGGGTACTTCGTCACGACCCGCACGGACATCCGCACGGCCGGCGAACTCGCCGGCACGCACCGCTTCCGCATCCTCAAGTACGCGCCCGCACGGCAGAAGCAACCCCCGCCGCGGGACCGCCGCCCCCGCCCCGTCGTCAACCGCGACAACGCCGGCTTCTGGGCGGGTGTCGAGCGGCACGAGCTGCTGATCCAGCGCTGCACGGACTGCCGGACCCTGCGGTTCCCCTGGCTGCCCGGCTGCAACGCCTGCGGCTGCCTCGACTGGGACACCGTCCGCGCGGACGGCGACGGCACGGTCCACTCGTACGTCGTCATGCACCATCCCCCCTTCCCGGCGTTCGACCCGCCGTACGCGGTGGGGCTGATCGAGCTCGCGGAGGGCGTGCGGATGGTCAGCAACGTGATCGGGGTGCCGTACGACAAGGTGCGGATCGGGATGCCGGTACGGCTCGAATTCCGGCGGTACGACGAGGAGTTGGTGCTTCCCGTGTTCCGAGGAGTGATGGGGTGAGCGTGCGCGTGGGCGACGAACTGCCGCCGCTGGAGATCGAGATCACCCGGACGCTGATCGTGGCAGGGGCGATCGCCTCGCGCGACTACCAGGACGTGCACCACGACCCGGAGTCGGCCCGGCAGAAGGGCTCCCCCGACATCTTCATGAACATCCTGACGACGAACGGCCTGGTCGGCCGCTACATCACCGACCACTTCGGCCCCACGGCAGCCCTCCGCAAGGTGGCCATCCGGCTCGGCGCGCCCAACCACCCCGGCGACACGATGGTGCTGACCGGCCGGGTCGAGGCGGTCGACGCGGACACGGCCGTGGTGCGGGTGACCGGCGACAACGGCATCGGCAGACATGTGACCGGCACGGTCACGGTCACGCTTCCCGCTCGGGGCCCCGCATGAGCGGGCGCGCCGCGATCGCCGGCATCGGCGCCACCGAGTTCTCCAAGGACTCCGGGCGCAGCGAGCTGCGACTGGCCGTGGAGGCGGTGCGGGCGGCCCTCGACGACGCCGGGCTGACACCGGCCGACGTGGACGGCATGGTCACGTTCACCATGGACACCAACCCGGAGATCACTGTCGCCCAGGCCTGCGGCATGGGCGAGCTGTCCTTCTTCTCCCGCGTCCACTACGGGGGCGGCGCGGCGTGCGCGACCGTGCAGCAGGCGGCGCTGGCGGTGGCAGCGGGGGTGGCGGAGGTCGTCGTCTGCTACCGGGCGTTCAATGAACGCTCGGGGCGGCGCTTCGGTTCCGGCGTACGGCACCGGGAGCCGTCGGCGGAGGGCGTGGCGCTCGGCTGGGTGATGCCGTTCGGGCTGCTCACCCCGGCCTCCTGGGTGGCGATGGCGGCCCAGCGCTATCTGCACACGTACGGGCTGACCGCTCAGGAGGCGTTCGGGCCGGTGGCGGTCACCGCCCGCCGCCATGCCGCCACCAACCCGGCGGCGTACTTCCACGGCCGCCCGATCACCCTCGCCGACCACGCCGCCTCCCGCTGGATCGCCGAGCCGCTGCGGCTGCTGGACTGCTGCCAGGAGACGGACGGCGGCCAGGCCCTCGTCGTCACCTCCGTGGAGCGGGCCCGCGACCTGCCGCACCCCCCGGCCGTGATCGCGGCGGCAGCCCAGGGCGCGGGCCGGGCGCAGGAGCAGATGACGAGCTTCTACCGGGGCGACCTGACCGGCCTGCCGGAGGCTGCGGTGGTGGCCCGGCAACTGTGGCGGACGTCGGGACTCGGGCCGACCGACATCGACGTGGGCATCCTCTACGACCACTTCACGCCGTTCGTGGTGATGCAACTGGAGGAGTACGGGTTCTGCGCCCCCGGGGAGGCGGCCGGCTTCGTCGCCGCGGACCGGCTGCCGCTGAACACGCACGGCGGCCAGCTGGGAGAGGCGTACCTGCACGGTATGAACGGCATCGCGGAGGCGGTGCGGCAGCTGCGCGGCACATCCGTGAACCAGGTGCCGGGTGCGGCACGGGCGCTGGTGACGGCGGGGACCGGAGTGCCGACCTCGGGGCTGGTCCTCACCGCGGACGGGTGAGCCCCCAGGGGTAAACCCGCAGTACGTCTCCTCCCCTCGTCCACCTCCAGGAGGTGCAGCCGGCACCACCCCTACAACCTGAGGGGGACTCGTCTTCGGCACCTGCGGCCGATCCGCCCGAGGCGGTCGCGAACCTAGCGTTGAGCCATGACCACACCCGTCTGCACCAGCGCTTCGACCGCCGCTGCTTCAGCGAGGCAGAGCCATCCGTGCGCGACGTACCCGTCGTTCTCGTCGTACGTACGGGCCCGCCAGCCGGTGCTACTGCGTACCGCCCGGTCGCTCACCGCGAACCCGAGCGACGCGGAGGACCTGCTGCAGACCGCGCTCACCAAGACGTACGTCGCCTGGGAGCGTATCGAGGACCATCGCGCGCTGGACGGCTATGTCCGCCGCGCGCTGCTGAACACCCGCACCTCGCAGTGGCGCAAGCGCAAGGTGGACGAGTTCGCCTGCGACGAGCTGCCCGAGCCGGAGCCGGCGCCCGGCGGCGACGACCCGGCCGAGCAGCAGGCGCTGCACGACGCGATGTGGCGGGCGATCATGCGGTTGCCCGCGCGGCAGCGGGCGATGGTCGTCCTCAGGTACTACGAGGATCTGAGCGAGGCCCAGACGGCCGAGGTGCTCGGCGTGTCCGTGGGGACGGTGAAGTCGGCGGTGTCGCGGGCGCTCGGCAAGCTGCGCGAGGATCCTGAGCTGGGGCTTGTTCGATAGCGCAGCGTCGTGTCCGGTAGCAGCGCGCTGTTGTGTGCGGCAACGTGACGTGATCGATCACCGGGATCTAGTGACATACCGCGCGGTATGTGCGCAGAATCAGCGCAACCCTTACCGCCGCGTAGGCAATGTCGCCCCGGGAGGAACCGTGCTGAGCACCATGCAGGACGTACCGCTGCTGATCTCAAGGATCCTGACCCATGGATCCACGATCCACGGATCGTCGCAGGTGATCACCTGGACCGGCGAGGGTGATCCACACCGCCGCTCCTTCGCCGAGACCGGCACCCGCGCGGCCCAGCTGGCGCACGCCCTGCGCGACGACCTCGACGTCGCCGCCGACGACCGCGTCGCCACCCTGATGTGGAACAACGCCGAACACGTCGAGGCCTACTTCGCGATCCCCTCCATGGGCGCGATCCTGCACACCCTCAACCTCCGTCTGCCCCCCGAACAGCTGGCCTGGATCATCAACCACGCCGCCGACCGGGTCGTGATCGCCAACGGTTCCCTGCTGCCGCTGCTCGCCCCGCTGCTGCCGCACCTGAAGACCGTCAAGCACATCGTCGTCACCGGCCCCGGTGACCGCTCGCTGCTCGCCGACGCGACCGTCCAGGTGCACGAGTACGAGGACCTGATCGCCGGCAAGCCGACCGCGTACGACTGGCCGGAGCTGGACGAGCGCCAGGCCGCCGCCATGTGCTACACCTCCGGCACGACGGGCGACCCCAAGGGCGTGGTCTACAGCCACCGTTCGGTCTACCTGCACTCCATGCAGGTCAACATGACCGAGTCGATGGGCCTGACCGACCAGGACACCTCCCTCGTGGTGGTCCCCCAGTTCCACGTCAACGCCTGGGGCCTGCCCCACGCGACCTTCATGACCGGCGTCAACCTGCTGATGCCGGACCGCTTCCTGCAGCCCGCCCCTCTCGCCGAGATGATCGAGCGCGAGAAGCCGACGCACGCCGCCGCCGTCCCCACCATCTGGCAGGGCCTGCTCGCCGAGCTGACCGCCCGTCCCCGCGACGTCTCCTCCCTCACCCAGGTCACCATCGGCGGCTCCGCCTGTCCGCCCTCGCTGATGGAGGCCTTCGACAAGCTGGGCATGCGGGTCTGCCACGCCTGGGGCATGACGGAGACCTCGCCGCTCGGCACGGTCGCCCGCCCGCCGGCCCACGCGGTCGGCACGGAGGAGGAGTTCGCCTATCGGCTCACCCAGGGCCGCTTCCCGACGAGCGTCGAGGCCCGCCTCACCGGCCCCGGCGGCGAACGCCTCCCCTGGGACGGCGAGTCCGCCGGCGAGCTGGAGGTCCGCGGCCCGTGGATCGCCGGCGCCTACTACAACGGCCCCGACGCCGAACCCCTGCGCCCCGCCGACAAGTTCAGCGAGGACGGCTGGCTGAAGACGGGGGACGTCGGCACGATCTCCCCCGACGGCTTCCTCACCCTCACCGACCGCGCCAAGGACGTCATCAAGTCCGGCGGTGAGTGGATCTCGTCGGTGGAGCTGGAGAACGCCCTGATGTCCCACCCGGACGTGGCGGAAGCCGCCGTCGTCGCCGTCCCCGACGAGAAGTGGGGCGAACGCCCGCTGGCCACCGTCGTGTTGCGGGAGGGCGCCACCGCCGACTTCGAGACGCTGCGCGCCTTCCTCGCCGACGAGGGCAGGATCGCCAAGTGGCAGCTCCCCGAACGCTGGACGATCGTCCCGGCGGTGCCGAAGACGAGCGTCGGAAAGTTCGACAAGAAGGTGCTGCGCAGGCAGTACGCGGAGGGGGAGCTGGACGTCACCCGGCTCTGACGGACGCCGGCCACGGCGGTACGGCGGCCTGCACCGCTGTATCGCCGTGGTCTCTCACCGCCGTACCGCAGCGGCCAGTCACGTCACCGCCGTACGGCCGTCGTCGTCCACCCCAGCACCAGCCACACCGCCGCCACAGCGCACACGCCACCCCAGCCCCAGTGGCTGAAGGCGGAGCCGGCGAGGGCGGACGCGATGGCGCCGCCCGCGAAGCCGGCGACCACGTAGGCGGTGTTGGCGGTGGCCGGGGTGGAGGTGGTGGTCAGGGCCAGGGTCTGGTTGGCGACGTGCGAGGCGACCAGCGCGGCGTGGATGACGACCGCCGCCACGAACAGGGCCCACATCACCTGCCCGCCCAGCCAGAACAGCGGCACGGCGACGGCGGCGAGCAGATACGCGGACCGTACGACCCTGGCGGCGCCGAAACGGTCCACCAGACCGCCCGCCAGCGGAGCCACCACGCTGGCCGCGAGCCCGAAGAGGCCGAAGAGCCCGGCGGTGGCGGTGGACAGGCCGTACTCCGGCCCCGTCAGCAGCAGCGCGAGCGAGGTCCACAGGGCGCTCCACGCACCGAACATCCCCGCCTGCCGCACGCAGGCCCGCCACAGGTCGGGGGAGCGGCGGACCAGGCGGGGCAGCGCGGGGATGCCGGAGAACAGACCGCCGGTACGCGGTCGGCGCTCCGACGGCAGCACCAGGGCCGTGGCCAGGCCCAGGGCGAGGGTGAGCACGCCCGCGCCCAGGAACACCGCCCGCCAGCCGAACGCCTGACCGGCCAGTCCGCCGACCACGCGGGCCGCGACGATGCCGGCGAACAGCCCCGCTATCACCGCCGCGACATGACGGGCCCGGCGATCGGCGGGGGCGCGCTCGGCGACCAGCGGGACGAGGAGCTGGGGGACGACGGTCGCCGCGGACGTCACGAACACGGCGGCCGCGAGGGCGGCAGTGCCGGGGGCGGCGGCGGAGGCGGCCAGCGCGGCCGTGGTGACCACGGTCAGGCCGGTGACCAGCCGACGCCGGTTGACGCTGTCGCCGAGCGGGGCGAACAGCAGCAGGCCCACCGCGTAGCCGAACTGCGCGACCGAGGCGATCCACGCCACGGCCGAGGGGGCCGAGCCGAAGTCGCGGGCGATGAGGGAGAGCAGCGGGGCGGCGAGGTAGATGTTGGCGGCCGTGACCGCGCTGCAGACGGCGATGAGGGTGAGGAAGAGGGCGGGGGCGGTGGAACCGGGCTTCCGTACGGGGGCCGACGTGGCCTGGTGGGCGGTGGTTGCTGAGGGCATGAGCGGAAGGACTCCTTCGAGTCGGACTCGTTCGAGCCCGCTCTAGCAACTAACTGGTTGGTTGACTTCCGCCCAACATTCTGTGAGGTGCATGCATTCCCGTCAACCAAACAGTTGGTTACCTCGCCCGCTACCCTGTGACCATGGCAGTCAGGGACCCCGAGGCCACCAAGGCCCGCATCTTCGAGGCGGCCGTCGCCGAATTCGCCCGCCACGGGATCGCCGGCGCCCGCATCGACCGCATCGCGAGCGAGGCCAGGGCGAACAAGCAGCTGATCTACGCCTACTTCGGCAACAAGGCAGAGCTGTTCGCGCACGTCCTCGAGAAGAAGATGCTCGACCTCGCCATCTCCGTCCCCGTCGACCCGGACGACATCGAGGGCTGGATCGACCGCCTGATCGACTACCACGCCGCCCACCCCGAGCTGCTGCGCCTGCTCTTCTGGGAAGGCCTGGAGTACGGCAGCGCCGAACTCCCCGACGAGACGGAGCGCCAGGACCACTACGCCCGCAAGGTCGCCCTGGTCCAGGACGGCCAGGACCGCGGCGTCATCACCGACGCCATCCCGGCCCCCGACCTGCTCTTCCTGCTGACCGCCCTCGCCAACTGGGCCGTCGTCGTCCCCCAGATGAAGCGCATCCTCGTCGGTGCCGACGACACCGACCGCGACCGCCTGCGCACATCGATCAAGGAGGCGGCGCGTCGGCTGACGGCACGCTGAACCGCAGCCTCAGTTCGTGCCGATCCGTGCCAGCAGGTCCACGATCCGGCTCTGCACCTCGGGACTGGTGGACCGCTCCGCGAGGAACAGCACCGTCTCGCCCGACGCGAGCCGCGGCAGGTCGGCCTGGTCGACGGCGGCCGTGTAGACGACCAGCGGGGTGCGGTTGAGCTGCCCGTTCGCGCGCAGCCAGTCGACGATCCCGGCCTGGTGCCGGTGCACCTGGAGCAGGTCCATCACGACCAGGTTCGGCCGGAACTGCCCCGCCAGCGTCACCGCGTCCGTGTCGCTCGCCGCCCGCGCCACCTGCATCCCGCGCCGCTCCAGCGTCGCCGTCAGCGCCAGCGCGATCTCCGCGTGCTCCTCGATGAGCAGCACCCGTGGCGGGTGCTGCTCGCTGTCGCGGGGCGCGAGCGCCTTCAGCAGGACGGCGGGATCGGCGCCGTACGCCGCCTCGCGCGTCGCCTGTCCGAGCCCGGCCGTGACCATGACCGGCACCTCGGCGGCCACGGCGGCCTGCCGCAGCGACTGCAGTGCGGTCCGGGTGATCGGCCCGGTCAGCGGGTCGACGAACAGCGCCGCCGGGAACGCGGCGATCTGCGCGTCCACCTCCTCGCGCGAGTGCACGATCACCGGCCGGTAGCCGCGGTCGCTGAGTGCCTGCTGGGTCGACACGTCCGGCGCGGGCCAGACCAGCAGCCGACGCGGGTTGTCCAGCGGCTCGGGCGGCAGCTCGTCGTCCATAGGCTGCGGCCGCGGGGTGTCGTCGACCTCGACGGCACCGCCCGGACCGTCCAGCGGTTCGGGTCCCTCGGCGGCGTTCTCGTCCGGTGCGCCTATCGCGTACGAGCGTCCGGCACCCTCACTGGCCTGCGCCCCCGCCTGCGCGGCGAGCCGGGACTGCCCCGCAAGGGACGGCTGCGGCTGCTGCTGTACGGAGGGCTGCTCGGCCGGCGGATGCGGGCGGGCGGCCTGCTCCGGGCGCGCGCCGGCCGGGTCCGGCGGTGTACCGAGCTTGCGGCGCCGTCCGCCGCTGGTGGACTGCTGCGGGGGAGGCGTGGCGCCGCCCGACGGCTGCTGCACCTGCGCCGCCTGCCGCGTGAACGGCACACCCTGCCCCAACGTCCGCACACTGATCGCCCGGCCCTGCGTGGAGTTCGGATCCGCGGGCGCGGCGGCGGCCTCGGCTGGCAGCGGCTGCGCGACCCGCGCCTGCTGCACCGGAGCCGCCTGCCCTGCCTCAGGGGGGAGGGGCGTGCCGGAGGCGGGGGTCTGCGGCACGGGCAGGGGTGCGCCGTTGGGCGGGGTCTGGGGCTGGAGCTGGGCTGCGGCCTGAGGCTGAGGGGTCGGCTGCGGAGCGGGGGCGGGGGCCGGGGGTACGGGGTTTCCGGCGGCGTTCGGCGGTACGGCAGCGCCGGCGCCCTGCGGAGGTACCGGGGCGCCCGCGCCGGCGGTGTCGTCCGAGTCGGCGGTGCCGGGCCACTGCTGCGGGGCCGGGGTGCCGTGACCGGGGGTCGCCTCGGCGGGGAGGGGCTGGCCCTGTGCCGTGCCGTTCTGCGCAGGAGCGGCCTGGCCCGGGAGGGGCTGCGCGACGGGCTGGGCGCCCGGCGCGGCAACGGGTTGGACCGGGGCCTGAGCGGGCGCGTGCTGTGCGGGTACGGCTTGGCGCAGGCCGGCGGGTGTGGTCTGGGTCGCTTGAGCACCCTGGGCTGCAGGTGCCGCCTGGGCTGCCTGCGTCACCTGGGTTGCCTGGCCCGGAGTCCCCTGAGCCGGAGTCATCTGGGCCGGAATGGCCTGCGGGGATGTCACGGTCGCCGCCTCCGCCGGCTGGGCAACGGCCCGTCGCCGTCGGCCCGTCGGTGCGCTCGCGGGGTGCGGCTGGGGCGGCGTGTGGTCCTCGGACTGGTCGTGCGGCACGGCGTCGTGCCGGCCGTGGTCGTCGGCGTGCCCGGCACCCGGGGCGCCCTGCCCCGGCACCTGCACGGCCTGCGCCTGCGGCTGGCCCGCCATCTGCACGGCCTGCGGCTGACCCGGCACCTGGGCGACGGCAGCCGGCTGCTGCTTGTCGGACGACCGGTCCGCCTCCGCCGGCGGCAGCGCGAAGACCGTACGCGGCTCTGCTTCCTGCGCGGCGGCACGCTCCTGGGCGGCGGCGAGGGCCCGCCGACGTCGCCCGGTCGGCTGCTGGTCCTCGGCACCCGAGCCGGCCGGGGCCGGTGATGCCGCTGCCGCGGGCAGCGCCGGCGGCAGGGCGTGCTGTTCCCCCGCCGCGCGCCGGGCCCGCCGTCCGCCACCGGGCGCGGGCACGCCCTGCGGCGGAACGGTCCCGCCCAGCCCCGTGCCCACGGCCGCGGCGCCCGCGGCGTGCTCGGCAGCCGTGACGACGGCACCCTCGGCAACACCGCCCGCCGCCCCAGCCTCCGGCGTACCGTCCACCCCGCCGGCGTCCTCGGCCGGCCGCCCGCGCCTGCGCCCCGTACCGCCGGCGACCTCGCTCGCCTCGACCGGCGCTTCCAGGGCCTGGGGTGCGGCAGCACGCCTGCGTCGCCGCCCGGTGGGCGCGGCCGCCTCCGTCTCGGGCCCGGATCCCGGTACGTCGCTCTCCAGGAAGGCGTCCACGGAGGCCCGCCGGGCCCGCCGCCGCCCCCCGCCCGAGGTCTGCTCGGACGAGCCGGAACCGGCCTCGTCACCGGCGGCCTCGGGCACGGCCGGCGCGGAAACGGCCCCCGCGCCACCCCCGAGCGGAACCTCCAGGACGTACGCACTGCCGCTCATCCCCGGCACCTCGTGCGTCTGCAGCACACCACCGTGCGCCCGCACGATCCCGCGCACGATCGGCTCGTGCACCGGGTCTCCCCCGGCGTACGGCCCGCGCACCTCGATCCGTACGACCTCACCGCGCTGCGCCGCCGCCACCACGACGGTGTTGTCCATGTAACCGCCCGCCGAGACGGGCGAGTTGCCGGTCGAGTCGACCCCGGCGACATCGGCGACGAGGTGCGCGAGGGCGGTGGCGAGAAGCTTCGGGTCGACCTCGGCCTCGATGGGCGGCGCGTGCACGGCGAACTGCATCCGCCCCGGCCCGATGAGCTCGACGGCTCCGTCGACACCGGCCGCCACGACGCTGTCGAGCATGACCTTCGTACGGGCGATGTCCTCGGTCCCGGCGTCCAGCCGCTGATAGCCGAGGACGTTGTCGATGAGCTGGGTGATCCGCGAGTACCCGGCCGAGAGGTGATGCAGCACCTGGTTGGCCTCGGGCCACAGCTGCCCGGCGTCGTCCGCGGCCAGCGCCGCCAGTTCGCGGCGCAGCTCGTCGAGCGGTCCGCGCAGCGACCCCCCGAGCAGCGTCAGCAGCTGATCGTGCCGCCCGGCCAGGGCCTCGTACCGGTCCTTCTCCCGCTCGGCGAGCGCGGCGTACCGGTCCTCGCCGGCCGCCAGTTCCTCCTCGTGCCGCTCGCGCAGCTCCTCGAGCTCGGTGACGTGCTGCTGGCGCAGGGCGGTGAGGTCGGAGGCATGCTCCTCGGAGAGCCGCTCGAGCTCTTCCGCGTGCTGCTTCTCCGCGGCAGCCTTCTCCTCGGCGAGCGTGTCGTACGGCCGCCGGTCGGTGAACGTCATCACCGCGCCGACCAGCTGGTCGCCGTCGCGAACGGGTGCGGTCGTCAGGTCGACGGCCACCTTGTCGCCCTTCTTGGACCACAGCGCCTGCCCGCGCACCCGGTGCTTGCGCCCGGAACGCAGGGTGTCGGCGAGCGGGGACTCCTCGTACGGGAAGGGTGAGCCGTCGGCCCGCGAGTGCAGGACGAGCGTGTGCAGTTCCTTGCCGCCGAGCTCGCCGGCGCGGTAGCCCAGTATCTGCGCGGCGGCCGGATTGACGAGCACGATCCGCCCGTCGGTGTCGGTCCCCACGACGCCCTCGGAGGCGGCCCGCAGGATCATCTCGGTCTGCCGCTGCGAGCGGGCGAGCTCCGCCTCCGTGTCGACGGTCCCGGAAAGATCCCGCACGACCAGCATGAGCAGCTCGTCGCTGCTGTAGCCGTAACTGTCGTAGGCCTGCTGGCCGTTTTCCAGATTCGCGCTGGTGACCTCGACGGGGAACTCGCTCCCGTCCGTCCGCCGGGCGATCATCCGGGTCGGCTTGGTGCGCCCACGGGGATCGATGTGATCGGGCCGCCGCATCGAACCCGGGATGAGCTTCGAGTCGAACTGCGGCAACAGATCGAGCAGCCCGCGCCCGACGAGCGCGGTGCCCGGCGCCTCGAAGGCCTCGAGCGCGATGGTGTTCGCGTTGACGACGGTCCCGTTGGCGTTGACCAGTACCAACGCGTCGGGCAGCGCGTCGAGTATGGCTGCGAGGCGAGCAGCGCCTCGGGATGGCCTGCTGCTCACGAGACGCTTCCTCCCTGTTACCGCACCTTGCCGACCGCTCGGGCCATCTTGCCAACCTGCCCGCGACGTGTCACGCGAGGGAGTCTAAGGGCTGGGGTTGCGCTCGCGACGCCGGATGAGAGAGAGCTCGCACGACGAGGCGACGTCCAACGGACGACGAACCAGCGCGGATCCCCCGCCCACGCACGCCCACGGCACGCGCTCTCCGCGAGACCTTTACAGCACTGTCGTTTCCGCCGGTTCCCCGTGCTTCCGCCGACCGCCCCTGCTGCCGGAACCAGCCGCTACGCAGTGCCGCTGGCCCCCGCCTCCGACGGCACCTCCGGCAGCAGCGGCACGAGCCGGTCCCAGCGGGCGATCTCGCACCCGTTGCGGCGGTCGAACGTGGCGTCGACGGGGCGTCCGGCCCACGTCCCGGTGACGTGCGCGGTGGCGGGCCCGCCGTACTGCATGGTGCACACGCTGTCCGACGGCACGGGCGCGAAGGCGCCCACCCCCCACCGCGTCTCCCGGTCGAGGACCCGACACGCCCCGCTCACATCCGGATGACCGCCGCCCTCCGGATGACACCGCAGCTCATACGTTCCGTCCGCCC
Organism: Streptomyces sp. KR55; assembly: GCF_052245645.1. Lineage (NCBI taxonomy): Bacteria > Bacillati > Actinomycetota > Actinomycetes > Kitasatosporales > Streptomycetaceae > Streptomyces > Streptomyces sp. KR55. Next base: position 12,021 of record NZ_JBQQCE010000065.1, read on the forward strand.
GCCCGCCGGAATCCCGGACGGTGACGGTGAGGCGATCACCGTCCCGGCCGCGGTCAGGGACGGGCGGAGGTGCTGCAGGGGAAGGAGCGACCGGTGTGCCCAACGGGGCGCCGGCGGCCACGGCGGCGGCTGCCGGGGCCGCGGAGAGGGCGGTGAGCGCGGCGAGGGAGGCACCGGCGGCGATTGCGAGCCGCCGGAGCGCCGGGCGGGCGGGGGTGAGGGGGGTGACCTGCAACATGACCTGACTAACGCTGTACGCCCCCGGATGTTGCGTGCCCGCCGTTGCCCGCCGGGCACGCGGCTAAGCCCTTTGCTCTGCGACCCGCCTGCCTAGTACCGTGGGGGGCGATTGGTGACAGCACGCTCGACTGTGTCATCATCTGCACGAACCACTCGCGCTCGCGCGGGCGGTTGTGCTGGAGGCGTCGCCTAGTCCGGTCTATGGCGCCGCACTGCTAATGCGGTTTGGGTCTTAAAGCCCATCGAGGGTTCAAATCCCTCCGCCTCCGCGTGATCACCGAAGCCCCGGTCCACCCCGACCGGGGCTTCGCCGTTTCAACCCCTCAGAGCCCGTTTTCGCAGGTCACAAGGGGTACGGCTAACGGATTTCACATGGCGGCGGCAGTCATGTAATGTTCTTCCTGTCGCCGCGAGCGGGCCGGAAGGGCCGGGAGCGGCGGGAAAACAGAACAAAGACAAGCACTCGTAGCTTAACGGATAGAGCATCTGACTACGGATCAGAAGGTTGCAGGTTCGAATCCTGCCGAGTGCGCACAGGCCAAAGGCCCCGGAGAGATCCGGGGCCTTTGACGTTTCGGGGACGTACAGCAGCGAAGTACAGCAACGGTTGATGTCAGCCCCGGTGCCGGGGCCGCTCATCGCTGCGGACAGCTTGCCGAGCGCCGCGCGCACCTCGTCGTCACTCGCCTCGACGTAGACCTCCATCGTCATGGCGATCGTCAGCGCACAGGCCGCGCTGGGCCGTCTGTGGGCCGTACGAGGCGCCCGAGGCCGACCGACAACGACCGAAACCCACGGCATCTGAGCTGGTCAGAGCCGTGGGATTGTTCTGTCTTGCTGGTCAGCGAGGCCGCTGGTCAGTAGACCGGCGAGTGAGCGCAAGGTTGTCAAGATCACTGCGGGGTTGGCATACTCCTCCCGCCGCCCCCCACGGCAGGAGCTTTCAACAAGCTCATCAATCACCCTTTGGGGGATCATGAGTAGGCGTGTTCGTTCACGCGTGTTCACCCGGCTCGCCAGGACCATCGGTGCATCCCTGGCCATTGGGGCGGTGACAACAGGCCTTCTGGCGGGTTCCCCGGCGAATGCCGTCGAGGTGGAATCCGGGACGTTCGGTGTCGTCAGCGAAGTCGGGGACCCGGTCGGCGGCGGTTATTCCTACTCGTACACCGACGGCGAGGGTTCGGCCGACGCCATGTACGCCGGCTGGGACAACGACGGGAACCAGATCACCGTCATCGTCCAAGGCGCCAACGGTGATCGGTGGAGTGTCGTCATGGGGGCCGAGTACGGGGAGCAGTTGGCCCCGGGAACGTACAGCGGCGCCGCCGACACACCGACGCTCGGTGCGCCGAGGCTCTCCGTCAGCGGCACTTTCTACGGCTGTGAGTCCGAGGGATCCTTCACCATCGACCGCATGGTCCTCGGACCGCGCGGCTACGTGGAGGCTCTGGACGCCAGCTTCGAGCAGAACTGTGTGGGCCATGATCCCGGACTCGTCGGCCAGGTGCACCTGACCAACCCACCGCCGCCCGCGGAGCTGGCGCTGGGCGTCGACATCGCCGCCTCCGGCACGGTCGGAGCAGACGGGAAACCCGCTGTGCAGGGCACCGTGACCTGCACCGAACCGGTCAACGTGCTGGTGAACGGCCGCATCGACCAAGTCGTGGCCAAGGGCGGCCGTGCGACTGCCTCGTACTACACGCGGGTGGACTGCACACCCGGCACGCCTGCCGCGTGGGCGGCGGACGGGTCCACCGTCGGCGACATCCCCTTCGAAAAGGGTGATGCCACGGTCGAGTTCAAGGCACAGGCGACTGATCCGGTGTACGGGCACACGGTCGTCACCGACCTCGGGACGGCCGGCGTGTACCTCCGCAAGAGCTGAACCGGCTGCGGCACTGCACCACCTCTCCCCACCTTTGGAGCTTTTTTGATACTCCGCGCGCGCAAGAACGCGTACACGCGCATCACCACCGGCCTCGCTGCGGCGCTGGCCTTCACGGCTGTGGCGTCGGGCCTGCTGGGCGGCACGGCGCAGGCATATGAGGTCGAGTCCGGAACCTTCGCCTTCAGCGGGGATGCCGGCGAGTACATCAGCGCCGGACAGTCGTACTCCTACACCGATGGCGAGGGTTCCCAGGACGGAATGACCGTCCAGGGCTACACCACCAGCGACGGTGCAGGAACGGGCGTCGGCGTGTTTGTCGACAGTGCCAACGGCGACACGTGGTCCTTGCACCTCGAGGCACCGTGGGGCCCGTCCCAGCCGCTGGTGCCCGGCACCTATACCGGCGCCAAGGCCAATCCGGCTCCGGGCGAACCCCGGATCGAGCTCAGAGGCAACGGCCGGGACTGTCTTGCCGAGGGCTCCTTCACCATCCGCTCCGTGGAGTTCGCGACCCACGGTTATGTGAAGGCGCTCGACGCTTCCTTCGAACAACACTGCCCGGGAGCCACGGAGTCGGTGCGCGGCGAAGTTCGGCTCACCAATCCGGAGCCGCCCGCCGAGACCGTGCTGGGGCTACAGGTCGCCGCCGACGGCATCGCCGACAGAGGCACCGGGAAGGCTGTCGTCCACGGCACGGTCACCTGCAATTCGCCTGTCACGGTCGAGTCGTACGGCACAGTGAGCCAAACCGTCGACGGCTCTACGGCCCGCGGCTCGTACAGGACACAGGTAGCGTGTGTGCCGGGCGAACCCACGCCGTGGACTGCGCAGGCCACGCCCACGGGCAGCGTGCCCTTCCAGCGCGGCGAGGCCACCGTGATTGCCCGCACCACCGGCACAGACCCGTTCTACGGGCACACGATCACGGCCGACTACAGCGGCTTGCTCCAACTCGCCAAGAAGTGACGGCTGTGCTCACCAGTTGCAAGGGTCAGTCACGGTTGACGGCGGCGGTCGGCGGGCGCATCGGGCAGCCGTCGGCGCAGGTATAAGAACCGCAGCTGACACACCCTGACACTCCGCCTCTCTCCTGGAGCGGGTGTCGCAGGTTCGAATCCCGCCGGGGGCACCAGCCAAGAGGCCCCGGACCGATCATGGTCCGGGGCCTTTGACTTCCAGGTCTGACATCAACTGTGTCGATCACTGACGACCGGGGCGCCTCCTGAGCAGGCGGTCCATGTGACAGCCGTCGAGAGCGGCGTTCGGGTCACTGCACGTCCACGAAGTCGCCGGTCGCCCTGACGGCCGGAGTAGTCGAGGTTCCTGCGAAGTCCCAGCGCCAGTAGCCGTCTTCGGACGCGGGGACCGTGGTCGTCAGGTTGCCGGTGCTGGAGGTGTTCACGGTCTTGATGGTGGTGTAGGTCGTGGTACCGGCCTTGCGGAACTGGAGCTTGACCGGCTGGTTGGCGTAGCCCCGGTAATCGAGCGTGTCCCAGTTGGCCCGGGTGAGCTTGCCGGTGATCGTCAGTGTCCTGCCCTTGGCGATCGGCTCAGGACTCGCGTTGGCGGTCAGCTTGGAGTGCCGCTGGAGGCGGGTGGTGGTGTAGGCCCACCGCTCGGTCCAGCTGTCGTCGTTCGCCCACACCTGGACACCGACCTTCCATGTGCCGGCGTCGGCGTTCGTGAGCCACCAGTCCGGTTCGAAGGTGAAGGTCTTCGAGCAGGTGGACGTCGTACTGCTGGAGGCGACGCAGTCCGCCGGGGTGGTGTCCTCGTTGGGCAGGATGTAGCCGTCGGGGCTGTCATACGGGTCAGAGCCGTCCGGGCCCCGCCACAGGTAGAAGTCCGCGTCCCAGATGCCCGACGGGTCGGTGGCGGTCACCGAGACCGTGATCGTCTTGTCGGCCGTGTCGACCACGATGCTCTTACCACCGTTGACGGCGACGCCGGTGACCTGGATATCGCCCACGGTCTCGTCAGCGTAGGCACCAGGGACGGCGAAGCCGGCCAGCGCGGCGACAGCAGTGAGCACGGCATAAGCAGCGTGCTTGCGCATGTATTTCCTTCACGGAGCGATGAGTTGAAACCCGCCGAACGGGGCGCGGTGGGGTGGTTGAAGCCGATCAGGGACCGGTGACGGACTTGATCGCGTACGGGTGGGTGGCCTGCTGCCAGATCACCGTGAACCGGGAGCTCGGGCGGGCGTCGACCTGGGGCACCCGGCCGTCCGAGGTGAGCGTCTTCGTGGTGCCGAAGGCGCCGGAACGGCTGATCAGGCGGGCGCTGGTCTTGGTGTAGCTGTACGGGATCGTGGACGTGGGAACGACCGTGTGGAAGACCAGCATGCCGTCGCCGTCATCGTCGAGGGTGAGGTCGGGCCGGTCGCCGAGACCGAGGGTGGTGACGGTGCCGCGGGCGCCGGCCGCAGACAGCCGACGGCCGAGCAACTCGAGTTTGTTGCTGTTGTAGCGCGTCCACACGATCATCGAGTCCCCATCGAGGTCGGTCGCGAGCGCGTGGTGGAAGCCCACGTTGTCGGTGGAGGCCGAGATGCGCAGGGGGGCCGCGAGCGTGCCGGTACGGCTCCAGCGCGAGGCCCAGACCTGGGAGCGGGCACCGCCGCCGGAGTGGTAGCTGATGACGGCGTCGCCGTCCCGGTCGATGCCGACACGCACCATTCCGAACCCGCCGTACGACGCGATCGACGTGGTGAGCACCTTCGTCGCGGAAACGGATCCCGAGATCCGCCGGGCCACGACCTCCGAGCCGCGGACCCAGGCGACGACGAACCGTCCGTTGCGGTCGACGCCGACGGCCGGCTTCTCGGCCGAGCCCGAGCCGAGAGTGATGGGCGAGCCGAGCGTTCCGTCGAGGTAGAGGCGGCGGGCGACCGCGTACCAACTGCTGTCGCGTCTCTCCATCCACACCGCCATGGCGGTGCCGCCCGGGGTCACGGCGACCACCGGGCCGGTCGCGGGCCCTGACGTGGACAGCCGCTGAATGGAGCCTACGAGGCTGCCGGAGGCCGAGACCCGTCGACCCACGACCTGGCTGTCCTGCTCCCACACCACCGCCGAGTCGCCGGTGTCGTCGGAGTCAGCCTCCGGCCAGGCCACCGAGGCGCCGTCCGGCGACAGGGTGCGGATCGCTCCCGTCGTGCCGTTCGCGAATTTCACCCTGGTCTGGACCCGCTGGTAGGAGTACGTCGTCGACAGGTCACCGGCCGTCCAGGTCAGCAGGGCGTCGCCCTGGCGATCGACCGAGGCCTTGGGGGAGTCGGCGGCCGTCCATCCGGAGGCCGACACATTCCACGCCGATGTCCACGCGGCCTCGGCGCTCATGGTCACCGTCGCGGTGACCGCGATCCCGGCCGCCGCAGCGACAGAAACCCCGGCAAAGACACGACGCTTCAGCGAACGCCGATGATGTGCTGCCCGCGGTGCCACTGTCATCCCCCTGTTCGATTGCCATGACTTAGGCACAGCCGTCACACAAGCTGCCCGTTATACCCAGCGCACCTGCATGCTCAAACGTCACGGTGCGGCGCGGAGGGGCTGTGCCGGCAAGCCAGGAGGTGGGCAGGCAGGGCTGTCGGTCGTCAACCCACGCTCGACCGTGTATCGGGGCGGGGCGCCAGCATCGCGGAGACCACCGCGTCGGACGATGCCATGACATCGAGCACAAAGCGAAGGCACCCGAGGTCGAGCCGGCGCAACGCTGGGCCGTGGTCAGCAGCAACGACGAGGGAGACCGCGAGCAGGAGAAGTCGCCACAGGGCCATCACCGGGCGGCGCATTGTGCGGGGCAGTTCTGCCAGGGAGGCGTGCAGCCGCTCGCAGTGGAACGGGACGTGGCGCTGCTCGTCAGACAGAATCCGTCCCGCCACATCCGAGGTGAGCGAGTCCTGGGCACCATCGCGCAGGGCCCGGTAATAACGCAGCGCCACCACTTCCGCGATCATCAGCACCAGCAGTTCCATGCGCAGGCCCATGAGACGCCGCAACCGTACGAACACCGTGTCGCTCCAGTGGCCGGTCAACGGCGGTATGCCACCCGCAGCCAGCAGCCGAGCGAGTAGACGGGCGTGGTTCTGTTCCTCAGCGACGAAGAGCCGGACCGCCTGCGCATAGTCGGCGTCGCCGGCCTGGTCCGCTTTGCCGACCAGGTTCGCGCCGTCACCGTCCTCGCCGACCTGGAAGCGCTGAATACTGGCCCACACCGCCGGATGCAGGGTCGCCCCGCGCCCCCAGTCCGGGTCACTCTGGGCGCGCCTGCGCTCCCGCTCGTCCTCGAACCGCTGTGTCCACTTGGCGAACTCGCCCGTATGCACCCGGTCACCCCTCTCCGGGACACGGCCACCGTGCCCCGGAGAGGGACGACGCCGGCAGACACCAAAACCGTTCCGCTGCCGCCCGACGGCCTTCGGTCCTGTGGACCTTCGGGACCAGCCGGTACGCGTTCACTGGCGCCACCGAGGCAAGGCCGCAGGGAGGCGGCGCTTCAAGCGGATTCCGGTTGTGCGGCCGGGGTGATGTTCTGGTTGGCGTGGAAGATGTTGTCCGGGTCGTATGTGCGCTTGACCTGGGCGAGGCGGTCGTAGTGGTTGCGGTATGTGGCACGGACCCGGCCGGGGGCCTCGCCCTCGCCGAGGAAGTTCACGTACGAGCCCCCCATGGAGTACGGGTGCATCTCCTCCCAGTAGTCGACACACCACCGCCTGATGGTCTCGGCATTGGCCGGATCGGGGTCCACACCGGCGAAGACGCCGGACCAGACGGCGTCCCGGTAGCCCCATGCGGTGTCGTCGGGGCCCACTCGGTGGGCGGCTCCGTTGACGGGGTACAGGTGCATCAGCGACAGCGGCGTGGGGAGGTTCTCGCCGTGTTTGAGGTGTACGTCGACGGCGGCGTCCGGGATGCTGTCGAAGAAGTCGCCCCGCCAGTACCACTGGTAGCCGGTGGGGATGAGTTCGTCGAAGCTGCTCTGCAGCATGGGATACGGCATCGGTGACGTGAAGTGGAAGGCGGGCGGTCCCGGCTCCTGCGCCGGCGTGAGCGCCTCCTCGAGGCGGCTCAGGTCACCGGTGTGACACCACACGACGCCGCACACCTTCAGGCCGTGGATCTCCTCCGGGAACGGCGGTCCCGGCGGGATGGTGAAGATCGTCAGGAAGCCGTAGACGTCCTCTGGTGCCTGCGGCAGGAAGTCGCGGTACCACGTCAGCACCTCACGGGTCCGGTCGACCGGCCATGCGGTGATCCCGAACCCGATCGTGTCCACCGGGTGGAGGCGGTATGTGAACGAGGTCACGATCCCGAAGTTGCCGCCGCCGCCGCGCAGGGCCCAGAACAGGTCCGGGTGTTCGGTCTCGCTCGCGGTGACGAAGCTGCCGTCGGCCAGCACGACGTCGGCTGCGAGCAGGTTGTCCACCGTCAGGCCGTACTTGCGCGTGAGGTAGCCGTGGCCGCCGCCCAGTGTCAGGCCTCCGACTCCGGTCATGGAGACGATGCCCGAGGGCGTCGCGAGGCCGAAGGCGTGGGTCGCGTGATCGAGGTCGCCGAGCTGGCTTCCGCCGCCGACCTGGGCGGTCCGGGCCGCGGGGTCGACGCGCACCCACCGCATCGGGGACAGGTCGATGGTGACACCGCCGTCCACCAGGCACAGGCCGGGGCCGCTGTGCCCGCCTCCACGGACGGCCAGTTCCAGGCCCTGATCGCGGATGACCTTGATGGCGGCCATGACATCCCCGGCATCGACGCAGTGGGCGATGGCGGCCGGACGCTTGTCGATCATCGCGTTGTAGACCTTGCGGTCCTGGTCGTAGTCGGGGTCCTGGGGCCCTGTGGCCGGGCCGCGCAGCGCGGTCCTCATGGTTTCCAGAGTTGAGGTGTTCATGGAGATCTCCCACCCGGCTCACTGGTTGGTCGGCCGCCACAGCCCCGGCATCTGCCCGCCGCACACCGCGGTGCTGACATGTCCAGCGTCCCGCCGGCTCGGGTGCCCCGCAATCCGTACGCTCAGCAGGGTGTCGGCTTCCGTTGTCATCTCTCGTGAAGGTCATCCGACCGGAGCGGGAGGGGGCCCGGTGGTGCTCGCAGATGATGAGCCGTCAGTCACCGGGGTGGGAGTAGGAGATCCGCGATGACACCGGTGCAAGTTGACTGGCTGTCCCTGCTGTTCGGTCAGCGCTCGATGCAGGCGGGGTAGGAAGAACCGCGATAGCAGGAGTCGTAGTCGTCACGGGTCACGAAGAACGTCTCCTCCTCGCCGTCCGACGTGCGTACGGTGAGCTCGTTGATCTCGGCCCCCATGCCCGTGTACGCGCGTTCCTTGTCGATGACGCGTCCCGGCGGCCCCTCCTCGTAGCCGCACGCGGTCACGAAGGCGAGGAGGGCGGCGGCGAGGAGGGTCGTAGGAGCAGTGGCAGTGTGATGCTTCATCGGGTCAGCTCCCGTCGCGGGCCGATGTCTCCACAGCGGACAGGCGCGATCTCCTCTCGCTCGCGGATCCGCAGGGGCATCGTCCCATCACGGGCCCGGGAAGGGTCCCCATCAGACGCGTCGCTCCGCGGCAACTCGGCACGCAAGGATCACCCGTCTGGCACCGGTTGCGTCCCCCATATGGGTGATTACAGTGGGATTTGACCGCATGTGAATTCCACCCAAGAGGGGGTAGGTATGCCCGCTGCGAACAGACGACGGGTCGTCGCCCTGAGCTCGGCTCTCATCGCCGCAACCGTCGTCCTCACTCCGGTCAGCGTTCAGCAAGCAGCTGCGGCCACACCGAGCGAGACTCAGGTCAGTACAGCTTCCGCCGTCCCTGAGCAGTACCGGGACCGGGACTATCGGCGGGGCTTCAGGGACGGCTTCCGATTCGGATTCCGCGTGGGCCTGCGGGACTGCCATCGGTACGACCGGCACGACTGGCGCGACCGGTACGACGACAACTATCGACGAGCCGCCGCTGTTCCGGATCGGTACCAGGACTATCGGGACTATCGGCGGGGCTTCAGGGACGGCTTCAGAGTGGGATACCGCCAGGGCATGCGGGTGTGCTGAATTCTCCGCGTCAGCCCAGGGATGTCCTGGGCTGACTCGCTGTCGGTTCGACCCGCGCTGCGGTCGGTGTCACCGACGGTTCGTGAGTGGGGAGTGCCGGGCTGGTCGGGGTGCCGGGCTCGTCGGGCAGAGGGCTTGTGGTGGGGCGGGGGGTGGCGGGCTTTGGCCGCGTTGACGGGGTGCGGGACGGCGAGGGAGTGGAGGGAGGCGGCGTCGTAGGGCCGCTCGCGGGTGGGGGCGCGAGAGGGACCGTCGGGGATCGGGGTGTCTCGGGTGCCGCCAGGTGGAGGGGGAGTGCGATGAGGGCGGCGACCGCGCAGGACACGCCGACCCCGGCCGCGGCGCGGAGCAGGCGGCGGCGGGTCGCGGTGCGGCGGATCGCCTCGTATCGGCCGGGGGGTGGGCCGAGGTGGTCGGAGGGGGGCCGGAGGAGCACCGCGAGGGGGTCGTCGGGGTGGAACTCCGGGCCGTCGTCGTCAAAGCGTGTGGTCAAGGCTTCTCCTCAGGTGGACGCGGAGCAGTTCGCGGGCCGCGTGGAGGTCGGCCTTGACGGTTCCTTCCTTGCGTCCGGTCAGCACGGACACCTCCCGGATCGGCATGTCAGCGTAGTAGTGGAGGAGGATCGGGACGCGGAGTCGTTCCGGCAGTGACTGCACGAGCAGGCGTACGGAGGGGTCGGCCTGTTCGGGGTGGGGGCGGACGGCGGCTTCCGTGGTCGCACGGCGCATGGCCCTGCGCTCGCGCTCCAGCTTGCGCCAGTGGTCCCGGACCAGGTTGGCCGCGGTGACGTAGAGGAAGCCGCGGGGTTCCTCCACGGACGTCCAGCGGGCCCAGAGCCGGGTGAACGCCTCCGAGGCGATCTCGTGGGCCGTCTCGTCGTCGTCGACGAGACGGCGGCACCAGCCGGCGAGACGCGGGTAGAGGGCGGCGAACAGCTCGGACGCTGCCTTGTCGCGGGACCGTTTCAACGCTCTCCATGGTCGTGAGGGCACGTCGTTGTGGGGCAGGCGTGCTCAGGAAGTCGTGGCGCTCAGCGTGGCGAAGGCGATCACGTTGTCGCGGTACTCGTCGCCGGTACGGGGGCCGCCGCACGTGATCAGACGTAGTTCCGGACGGTTTACGTTCCCGTAGACGTCGTCGGCCGGGAAGTTCGCCTTGGCCACCGTCCGTACGGTGCTGATGGTGAACACCGCCGCCGTGCCGTTCTCCAGACGCGCGACGATCCGGTCGCCCCGGTGCAGGCGTGCGAGGTGACGGAAGACCCCGTCCCCGTAGGGGCCGACCGTGACATGGCCGAGGATGACCGACGGGCCGATCTGACCCGGTGTCGGCGAGTGCCGGTACCAGCCCGCCCGGTCGTCCGCCGTGATGGGGGGCACCTGCACAGTGCCGTCCGGCGCCAACCCCAGACGCATCACCGGGGTGTCGACGCCGATGGCCGGGATCCGCAGCCTGACCGGGGCCGAACGCCCCAGTGCCTGCGCAGACTTCACGGTGGGCCGCTGCGAGCTCCGGGGGCTTGCGGTCGAGGCCCGGCTGCCGCCGTGGCCGCCGCAGCCGACGAGCAGCGAGGCCGTCGCGGCGGTGACGAACGCGCGCCTGGAGAGCGGGGTCATGCCCAGGTCGCCCGTCGGCGGCGTACGACGAAGAACGCGGCGCCGCCGACGCCGAGCACCGCGGCAGCGGCGCCGCCGATCACCCCGCCATCGGTCCCGGACTGCGAGGAGGCTGCCGTCACTCCGGTGTCGGGTGCGCCGCTCGGTACGACAGCGACCTGACTCTCGGCCGGTGCCGGGGTCGGTTCGGTGGCGGCCGGGGGGCGGGTCGGTTCGGCGCTCGGGGTCGGGACGGCGGTGGACGGCGGGCGGGTCGGTTCGGCGCTGGGGGCCGGGGCCGGGGCGGCGGTGGCGGTCGGGTGGGCCGTGGGGACCGGGGACGGTCCGTCGGCGAACGCGGGTGCGGTGCCGGCCAGTACCGCGGTGCACGCAAGTGCCATGGCGTTGAGGACAGTTCGGCGCATTGAATCGCTCTCAATCGTCGGGCCGCCTGGGATGCGGCGGGCTGAGTGACGGATCGAGCGGAGAGACGAGGCGGCGGTGGAGCAGGTTGTAAAGAGCTGGCAAAGCGGTTACTCGGCTGGTCAGGGGGCGTAACAGGGGCATTGTCAGTGGCTGCCCCTACGCTCGGAGGCAATGGCACAGATGTGGAGGTGCTCGGGGCTGCGGTGGGCGGCCGGTGGGCCCGAGTTGGTGTGGAGTGGGGGACGCGCGAGTGCGCTGACCTGGGGGAAACGGGTGGCCTTCGGGATCGTGGAAGGAGGTGTGCGGACGTGTGTGGGTGCGCGGGGGCATGCGTGTCCGGGGAGGGCCGGCGTGCCGGGGCGGAGTACAGGGGCGCGGTGCGAGGAGTGTGCGCGGTTGGATCGGGCGCACTCCGTGGCGGCCGATGCGGTTCCCGACGATCCGCGGCCGTATCACGTGTATCTCGCGTGGTTCGGGCCAGGGATGGTGAAGGTGGGGATCACTGCCGTCGAGCGGGGGTCGGCCCGGTTGCTGGAGCAGGGGGCGGTCTGCTTCAGCTGGCTCGGTGCCGGGCCGTTGATGGCGGCGCGGCGGGCCGAGGAGCTGTTGCGGGCCGCGCTGCGGGTGCCGGACCGGATTCCGTACGCCGAGAAGCGGGCGGTACGGGCCGTGCTGCCGGGGACGGAGGCGGAGCGGGCGGCGGAGATCGAAGAGCTGCACGGGCGGGCGGTGACGCTCGGTGGGTGGCCGGAGTCGCTGGCGCGGGAGCCGTTCCGGGCGGTGGATCATGTGCGGGCGTTCGGGCTGGAGGGGGCGCCGCGCGCGGTCGGGGAAGTGAGCGAGCTCGTCGCCGGTGGGGTGGTGAGTGGGGAGCTGGTGGCTGCCGCCGGGCCTGATCTGCATCTGGCGACCGGAGGGAGGGGCGTCGTCGTTCTGGATACGCGGCTCATGACCGGGTGGGAGCTGGTTCCGGTCGGCGACGGGGGCGCGGGCGGGGAGACGTCCGTGCCGGTGCGGGAGCTCAAGGGAGGGGGAGGGGGAGGGTTGCAGGACGGGTTGTTCTGATGCGGGCGGACCTGTGATGGTGCAGGCGGACTGTGCTGGCTCGTGGTGATCCGCTCACAAGCGGTCTCCGTGGTCTCCGTGGTTCCACGGCCCCTCCCCGCGCCCGCGTCGGCGTTCCCAGGAGCCTCCTGAGAGGTGCCTGTGTGTTTCTCAGGGAAATCACAGGTTGTCGAAAGGGCGCTCTCAGAGCGCGCCTTCATGGTGTCCAGCATGACCACGACCTCGCCCCAGGGGCGCACCGAACTGCTGAGGCCGGACGGGAGCCCCGTCCGGGTGCTTGTTGTGGACGACGAGCTGTCGATCACCGAGCTGCTGTCCATGGCCCTGCGTTACGAGGGCTGGCAGATCCGGAGCGCGGGGGACGGCCAGGGTGCCGTCCAGGCCGCGCGTGAGTTCCGGCCCGATGCCGTCGTCCTCGACATGATGCTGCCCGACATGGACGGGCTGACCGTTCTCGGGCGGCTTCGGCGGGAGCTGCCGGACGTGCCGGTGCTGTTCCTGACCGCCAAGGACGCTGTCGAGGACCGCATCGCCGGGCTCACCGCCGGAGGCGACGACTACGTCACCAAGCCGTTCTCCCTCGAGGAGGTCGTCGCACGGCTGCGCGGGCTGATACGCCGGTCCGGTGCCGCCGACCGGCGGTCCGACTCCATGCTCGTCGTCGGTGACCTCACCCTCGACGAGGACAGTCACGAGGTGACCAGGGCCGGCGAGAACATCCACCTCACCGCCACCGAGTTCGAGCTGCTGCGCTTCCTCATGCGCAATCCGCGGCGTGTGCTGAGCAAGGCTCAGATCCTCGACCGGGTCTGGTCGTACGACTTCGGCGGGCAGGCCAATGTCGTCGAGCTGTACATCTCGTACCTGCGCAGGAAGATCGACGCCGGGCGCGAGCCGATGATTCACACCCGGCGTGGGGCCGGTTATCTGATCAAGCCCGCGGCGTCATGAGCCGGCGACGACAGTCGCGTGCGCAGCGGCGGCGAGCGGGACAGCCGCGCACCCTGCGGACGCGGCTCGTCGTCTCCGCGGTGACGCTCATCGCGGTGGTCTGCGCCGTGATCGGCACGGTGACGACGCTGGCGCTGCGCTCGCATCTGTACGAGCAGCTGGACGGGCAGGTCACCGACGCTGCCCGGCGCGCGGCGGGTCCTCCGGCCGGGGTGTTGCAGCCGGACGGCGGTGACCGGGGGCCGGGTGACCCGCAGGGCGGATCGCTGACGACCGAGACGGTGGACGAGCGGCTGGACAACTTCGTCACCAAGGGTCCGACGCAGGTCGACACCGTCGTCGCCGTCGTGGGTGGCGACGGCACGATCACCAAGGCGGTCGTCGCCGAGGATGAGTCCTCCACGAGCGGTGGCTTGAAGGCCGTCGAGCTCACCGCGGCACAGACGGCCGTGCTCGCGGACGTGTCCACGAGCGGCATCCACACCGTCGACATCCCGGGCCTGGGCGAGTACCGCGTCATGTATATGACCGGCGGCAAGGGCAATGCCTTTGTCGCGCTGCCCACCGACACCGTCACCAACACCGTCAGCACCCTGATCATCGTCGAGGTCAGCGTCACCGCCGCCGGCCTCATCGCGGCCTCCTTGGCCGGCGCCGCCATCGTCGGTGTGGCCCTGCGCCCCTTGCGCAAGGTCGCCGCCACCGCCACCCGGGTCTCCGAACTCCCCCTGCACAGCGGCGAGGTGAACCTCGACGAGCGGGTGTCGGAGTCCGAGACCGACCCGCACACCGAGGTCGGCCAGGTGGGCGCCGCGCTCAACCGGATGCTGGACCATGTGCACGGCGCGCTGCACGCACGGCAGCAGAGCGAGACGCGGGTACGGCAGTTCGTCGCGGACGCCAGTCATGAGCTGCGGACGCCGCTGGCATCCATCCGCGGGTACGCCGAACTCACCAGACGCGGAAGGGAACAGGTCGGCCCCGACACCCGGCACGCGCTCGGCCGTATCGAGTCCGAGGCCGGCCGGATGACCCTCCTCGTCGAGGACCTGCTCCTGCTCGCCCGCCTCGACGCCGGCCGTCCGCTGCAGTTCGAGCAGACCGACCTCGTACCGCTCGTCGTGGACACCATCAGCGACGCGCGTGTCGCGGGCCCGGACCACATCTGGCGGCTCGACCTGCCCGACGAACCCGCACTCGTGTCGGCGGACGCCGCCCGGCTGCAACAGGTGCTCGTCAACCTGCTCGCCAACGCCCGCACCCACACGCCGCCGGGTACGACCGTCACCGCGCGCGTACAGCGGCGCGGGACGTGGCTGTGCGTGGATGTCCAGGACGACGGGCCGGGCATTCCGCCCGAGCTGCTGCCGCGTGTCTTCGAGCGGTTCGCGCGCGGTGACACGGCGCGCTCCCGGGCGACCGGTTCGACCGGTCTGGGCCTTGCCATCGTGCAGGCGGTGGCGAGCGCGCACGGTGGTGCGGTGACCGTGGACAGCGTGCCCGGACGGACCGTGTTCACGGTGCATCTGCCGGCGTCGGCGCCCCAGCCGGTCGCCGAAATGAACTGGCAGTCGCACTCACAGGCACAGCACAGCGTCACCACACGGGTGCAACAGGGGGCTTGACAAGAGTCGTTCCCATGCGAACCGACTCTTCTCCCGGCAACCTGCCGGCGCGGGAGCACCTCCCGGCCGCACCAGCCGGTACGCCTGTCCTGGACGTAGTGATTCCCGTCTACAACGAGGAGAAGGACCTCCAGCCGTGTGTGCTGCGGCTGCACCAGCACCTCGCGCGCACCTTCCCGTACCCGTTCCGCATCACGATCGCGGACAACGCGTCGACGGACACCACACCTCAGGTATCGGCACGGCTGGAGGCGCAGCTTCCGGAGGTCCGGTCCTTCCGGCTGGAGCAGAAGGGCCGCGGGCGCGCACTGCGCACCGTCTGGTCGGCCTCGGACGCCCCGATCCTCGCGTACATGGACGTCGACCTGTCCACCGACCTCAACGCGCTGCTGCCGCTGGTGGCGCCGCTGATCTCCGGCCACTCGGACCTGGCGATCGGCTCCCGGCTGGCCCGCTCCTCACGCGTGGTGCGCGGCGCGAAGCGGGAGTTCATCTCCCGCTCGTACAACCTCATCCTGCGCGGCTCGCTCCAGGCCCGCTTCTCGGACGCGCAGTGCGGCTTCAAGGCGATCCGCAGGGATGTCGCCCAGGTGCTGCTGCCGCTGGTGGAGGACACCGGCTGGTTCTTCGACACCGAGATGCTGGTGCTCGCCGAGCGTGCGGGCCTGCGGATCCACGAGGTGCCCGTCGACTGGGTCGACGACCCCGACTCGACCGTGCACATCGTGAAGACGGCGACCGACGATCTCAAGGGCGTGTGGCGGGTGGGCAAGGCGCTGGCCACCGGTTCGCTGCCGCTGGACCGGCTCACCCGCCCCTTCGGCGACGACCCGCGCGACCGCGAGCTGCCCGACGTCCCCAAGGGACTGGCCCGCCAGCTGCTCGGCTTCTGTGTCGTCGGCGGTCTGTCCACGCTCTTCTACCTGCTGCTCTACACCGCCTTCCGCGGCTTCACCGGTTCGCAGCTCGCCAACGCGCTCGCCCTGCTGGTCTCCGCGATCGCCAACACCGCGGCCAACCGGCGGCTGACCTTCGGCGTGCGCGGCCGCGGCGGTGCCGTCAAGCACCAGGCGCAGGGCCTGGTCGTCTTCGGTATCGGCCTGGTCCTGACCAGCGGCTCCCTCGCCGCCCTGAACGCGGCGACCTCCCACCCCGGCCACTCCACGGAGCTCGCCGTCCTGATCGCCGCCAACCTCGCGGCGACGGTGCTGCGGTTCCTGCTCTTCCGGGCCTGGGTCTTCCCGGACCGGCGTGAGCAGGAGGCGTCGACGGCCGGTGCCTCGCCCACCCCGTACCACTCGCAGACCCCGCACCAGCCGCACCCGCCGCTGCCCCACCGCCCGACCGGGGCCCAACAGCCGTACGGCACAGACCACTTCCGCGCCGGTTCCGCCGCGGACCGCACCACCTGGCGGGACGCCACCCTGCAGCTGCAGCCGGTGCGCCCGAACGACGCCGACCCGAGGGACTTCCGATGACGACAACGACCGTGCCGGCTCCGTCGGCCGACACACCGACGGCGCCCGCGCCCGACGAACCCGGGCAGAACTTCGTACGACGGCTCTGGCGCGGTCGGCCAGAGGACCCGCGCTGGGTGCGCCCCGCGTT
>NZ_JBQQCE010000650.1:0-4116 GCF_052245645.1 Streptomyces sp. KR55
ATCTGCGATCTGGGGAAGCACGTCTCTCACGAGTACGAGGAGAGGGGCAGCGGGGACTTGGCCCTTCTCCCCGAGATCAGGGGGCGGGTCAGCCCATCTCCTCCAGCGTCTTGCCCTTGGTCTCGGGCAGGAACTTGAGGATGAACGGGATGGAGAGGAAGGCGAACACCGCGTACATCACGTAGGTGAGCGACAGGTTCCACTCCGCCAGGTCCGGGAAGGTGATCGTGATCGCCCAGTTGGCGATCCACTGGGCCGAGGCGGCCACACCGAGCGCGGCCGCACGGATCTTGTTCGGGAAGACCTCACCGAGCATGACCCAGACGACCACACCCCAGGACAGGGCGAAGAACAGCACGAACGCGTTGGCGGCGATCAGCGCGACAACACCCTGGGCGGTCGGCAGCGGGTCGTTGCCGTTCTGGTACGAGAAGGACCAGGCGGCCAGCGCGAGGGAGACGCCCATACCGATCGAGCCGATCAGGGCGAGCGGCTTGCGGCCGATGCGGTCGACGAAGATCATCGCGATCACGGTGCCGATGATGTTGATGATCGAGGTCTCGAACGAGTAGAAGAACGAGCTCGACGGGTCGATGACGTTGATGCCGACCAGCTGCTGGAAGACGGAGAGGCCGATACCGATCCAGACGATCGGCAGCAGACCGAACCTGCCGCCCAGCAGGTCCCGGAACGTCGACTTGTGGTCGCTGCGCATGGCCTCGTCGATCTCGGCGACGCGGGCGTCCAGGTTGATGTCGCCCTCGACGTCGGCGAGCACCTTCTTGGCGTCGTCGACCCGGCCCACGCTGATCAGGAAGCGCGGCGACTCGGGGATGGCGAAGGACAGCAGGCCGTAGATCACGGCCGGCACGACCATCACGCCCAGCATCCACTGCCAGGCCTCGATGCCCGCGATCTCCCCGCGCTCCTCACCGTCGGCCATGTTGAGGATGGCCCAGTTGACGAGCTGCGAGACGGCGATGCCGATGACGATCGCCGCCTGCTGGAAGGAGGCGAGCCTGCCTCGGTACGCCGGCGGGGCGACCTCGGCGATGTAGGCGGGGCCGATGACCGAGGCCATACCGATGGCTATACCGCCGAGGACACGCCAGGCGGCGAGGTCCCACGCGGCGAACGGAAGGCCGGAGCCGACGGCACTCACGGCGAACAGCACCGCCGCGATCTGCATCACGCGGATACGGCCGATGCGGTCCGCGATCCGGCCGGCGAGGGCGGCACCGACGGCACTGCCCAGCAAGGCGCAGGCGGCGACGGTGCCGGTGGCACCGGAGCTGAGCTCGAAGCGAGCCTGGATGCCGCCGTTGGCGCCGTTGATGACGGAGCTGTCATAGCCGAAGAGGAAGCCACCCATGGCGGCTGCGGCGGTGATGAAGACGACGTGCCCCAGATGTTCGGGGGGTGCCGCCTTGGCTCCTTGCTGAGGTGCCTGCGCTGTGCTGGTCACGTGGTAACTCCTCGGGCCACCGGCGTCGCTGCCGGGGTGGTGGTGAGCCCTTCAACCTGAAGGT
Source organism: Streptomyces sp. KR55 (assembly GCF_052245645.1). Lineage (NCBI taxonomy): Bacteria > Bacillati > Actinomycetota > Actinomycetes > Kitasatosporales > Streptomycetaceae > Streptomyces > Streptomyces sp. KR55. The sequence goes on from NZ_JBQQCE010000650.1 coordinate 1,530, forward strand.
AAAAGCAACGTTGCAGAGACTATTCCTTCAGGTTTCGAAGTCAATAGGTTCTTTGCTGTGACTTTCTCGCGCAGGCGTATCGGCTTACGTTCACAAGTTGAACTCATTTAGAGGCGCAGGTGGCGACAGGTGTAGACCGCACGCAGTTACCGGAGCCGCTGGCTGATGACCTTCGACACACCGTCGCCCTGCATGGAGACGCCGTACAGCGCGTCGGCGACCTCCATCGTCCGCTTCTGGTGCGTGATGACGATGAGCTGCGAGGCCTCCTGCAGCTCCTGCATGATCCGGATCAGCCGCTGCAGGTTCGTGTCGTCGAGCGCCGCCTCGACCTCGTCCATCACATAGAACGGACTGGGCCGGGCCTTGAAGATCGACACCAGCAGCGCCACGGCCGTCAGCGACCGCTCGCCGCCGGAGAGCAGGCTGAGCCGCTTGACCTTCTTGCCCGGCGGCCGCGCCTCGACGTCCACGCCCGTGGTGAGCATGTTGTCGGGGTCCGTCAGCACGAGCCGGCCCTCGCCGCCCGGGAACAGCCGGCCGAAGACGCCCTCGAACTCCCGGGCCGTGTCCCGGTAGGCCTCGGTGAACACCTGCTCGACGCGCTCGTCCACCTCCTTCACCACCTGGAGGAGGTCGGCACGCGTCTTCTTCAGGTCTTCCAGCTGCTCGCTGAGGAACTTGTGCCGTTCCTCCAGCGCCGCGAACTCCTCCAGCGCCAGCGGGTTCACCTTGCCGAGCTGCTGGTACGCCCGCTCGGCCGACTTCAGCCGCTTCTCCTGCTCCGCCCGGACGAACGGCTTCGGCTGGTTGCGCGGGTGCTCGGGATCCTCCGGCAGCTCCTCGCCCTCGGCGGGCGGCGAGGGCGGTACGAGCTGATGCGGGCCGTACTCGGAGACCAGCCCCGCCGGCTCCACCCCCAGCTCTTCCAGCGCCTTGGTCTCCAACTGCTCGATCCGCAGCCGCTTCTCGGCGCCGAGCACCTCACCGCGGTGCACGGAGTCCGTGAGCTTGTCGAGCTCGGCCTTGAGGTCGCGGCCCTCGGTGCGGGCGGCGGCCAGCTCCTGCTCGCGCTGTGCCTTGGCCGCCTCGGCGACGCTGCGCTCCTCGTCCGCGCGGGCGAGGGAGACCTCGACGTGCGCGAGAAGCTGGCGCGCGCCGGAGGCGACGGCTTGTGCGACGGACGCCTCGTGCCTGAGGCGCGCCCGCCGCTGCTCGGCACGCGCGCGTGCCTCGCGTTCCGCGCGGGCGGCCCGGTCCCGCGAGTCGGCCCGCCCGGCGAGCCCCTTGACCCGTTCCTCGTGCGTACGGACCTGAAGCCGGGCCTCCATCTCGGTCTGCCGTGCGTTGGCGCCGTCGGCGGCGAGCCGGTCCCGTACGGAGGTGTCGGGCTCCTCCTCGACCGGCATCTCCTCGGCGACGGCGAGCCGTTCGGCGAGCTCCTCGACCTCCTGCAGCGCCTTGTCGAGCGCCTCCTGGGCACGTGCCGCGGCGGCGACGCTGCGCTCGGCCTCCCCCGCGGCCGCCCGGGCCTGCCCGGCGAGCCGGCCGAGCTGCTGTGCCACCGCCGACTTCTCGCGGTCGGCGGCCCGACGCCGTTCACCCAGGTCCTCGACGAGCGCGGCGGCCTCCTTGCGCCGCTCGCCGGCCGCGGCCTGCACCTCGGCCAGCTCCTCGCACCGCACGGCCAGCTCGTCCAGCTCGGCGGCCGCCTCGTCCACCGACGCCTGCACCTCGAGCAGACTGGGCGCCCCGGCGGACCCTCCGTGAGCGAAGTGCGCCCCGAGCAGATCCCCCTCGGCGGTGACGGCGGTGAGATCGGGCCGCGCGTACACGAGCTCCTCGGCGTCCTCCAGCGTCCCGACGACGACGATCCCCCGCAGCAGCCGCCGCACCGCGGGCATGAGCTCGGAGGGTCCCCGCACGAGATCAGCGGCATACGACGGACCATCGGGGTGCGCTTCCCCGGATACGGCGGGCAGAGCACCGGCGCCCGGGGGCGAGGCGTCACCGGCCCGGAGACCGGCGTCTGCGGTCGTCGCCCCGCCTGAAGCATCCGCGCCACGACCCCCGGGCATCGCCCCGCCCGAAACACCGGCACCACGCTCCCCGGGCATCGCCCCGCCCGATGCCCCCACGTCGGCACTCCGGTCGCCACCCCGGCCTCCCCCGTCCGTGTCCTCCGGTGCTCCCGCCAGCAGCAGGGCCGCGCGGCCCGCGTCCTGTTTGCGCAGGAGGCGGATGGCGTCCGCTGCCGATGCCGGGGTCGTCACGGCGATGGCGTCGGCTGCTGCGCCGAAGGCGGCGGCCAGGGCGACCTCGTGACCCGGCGTCACCGTCAGCAGCTCTGCGGCCGGGCCCAGCAGGCCGGTGAGACGATCCTTCGCGCCGAGCAGGGCGCCGGTGCCGTCCTTGCGGCGCAGTCCCATGGCGAGGGCCTCATGGCGGGCCTGCGTCGCGGCCCGGCTGCGTTCCGCCGCCGTGGTCGCCTCACGGGCGGCGGCGAGTGCGGCATCCGCCTGCGCGAGCTGCTGCTTCGCCGCCTCGTGCCGCTCGGCCAGTTCCGCGTCAACGGCGTCGAGGCCGT
>NZ_JBQQCE010000651.1:0-4114 GCF_052245645.1 Streptomyces sp. KR55
CGGAAGCCTTTCATGCGATTCACGCTCGACGGTGTTGCGTTTTTTGTATACCCGCCATCGAACCCGGTCGGGCGGCCGCCGCGGGAGCCTCGGTTGAGCCGGTTCCTGCGCTGGTCCCTCCGCTCGGGAATGGTGTGGGCGATCCCGCGTCGCCGCAGGTAGCGGCGGTTGTGCCGCGACGTGTAGGCCTTGTCGGCCAGGACATGGTCAGGCCGGGAGCGCGGTCGTCCGACGCCGATGCGGGGCACGGCTGTCTGCCGCAGCACGGGCTCGAGTTGTGGGCCGTCACCGTAGTGGCCGGGAGTCAGCAGGACGGCGAGGGGCCGGCAGTGTCCGTCGGCGGCGAGATGGATTTTGGTGGTCAGTCCGCCGCGGGAGCGTCCCAGGCACTCGCCGAGGCGACCACCTCCTCCAGCCGGACGACCAGTCTCCGCAGAACCGGATCGACCTGATTCGTCCCTGCGCGGGCCGGCCCCGTCACGGCGGCCGGAGCTCTGAGGCGGCTGCGGCACGCATGCGGCGTGCGTCTGTACGACGTCCTCCGGGACACGGCCTCGGTGGTCGCCACCGGGCAGGACGACGGCACCCGCAGCCGTCTGTTGCAGGAGCGCCTCGACAGACTGCACGCAGCCGCGCTGCTGATCGAGGACTTTCTCGACGAGCGCGCAGTCGACGAGGGCACCGAGGCCCCGCTGCGGCACATTGGTCGTGTGGAGGTGTCCGCGCAGCGCCTGGCCGTACTCACCGTCCGCGCGGTCCGCACACCGGCGGCCCGCAACGATCTGGCGGAACGAAGGGCGCGGCAGCGGCTCGCGCAGCGGATCCGGGCTCTCGGGCACCGGGTCACCGCGGGAACAGCCCGCGCATCCGAACAGTGCGAGGAGAGGGACGAAGGCGGCCCGGCGAACCGGCCGGCCGGCTCCGCACATGTGCAGGACTGCTTCCTAGCGGTCGACGAACTCACCGCAGCCCTGCGGGTTCTCGGCCCACGAGGCCGCCCAGCAAGGTTCAAGACACCTCCTCACAATGCCGCCCCATCAGCTTTGGGGGCGGTGCCGCGCAGGGACACGGACACCGAAAGCCTGAAGCGCCAAGCCACCCGCCAGGCGGTCCAGGTGACAACAGCCTCGGCCCTCGCCGTCGCGGGCGGTCATCTCCTGTCTCCGCACCTGTGGTACTGGGCAGTGGTGACCGCATGGGTCGTCTTCATCAGGACCGAGAGCACCGGCGAGGTGCTGCTGCAAAGTGCCCGGCGGCTGGCGGGCACTGTCCTCGGCGTGGTGTTCGGCTACGGCCTCGCCGCCCTGGTCGGCGGAGACGGCCCTGTCCTCCTGTTCCTGCTCCTGCTCCTGCTCCTGCTCCTGCTCCTGCTCCTGCTCCTGCTGTGCAGGTTCGGGATCTTCTACACCCCGTCACGGGCCTATGGGGCCGTGACGTTCTTCATCACCGGCACACTCAGCATGCTGCTCGCGCTGATGGACACCTTCTCGACGCACGTGCTGCTTCTGCGTGTCCAGGAGACCACACTGGGAGTAGCCTGCGGGCTCCGCGCCGCCGCCCTCGTACTTCCCACCACGGTCCGCCGGGCCAGTGACGAGGAGCTGGTCGGTTTCCTGCGCGTCCTCGACCGCCTCCTTCGGGCCATCGCGTCAGAAAGCACGGACGCGGAAACCCCGGCGAACTGAGTCCGCGCGGCACGCGACCTCGACCAGGCACTGGAGTCCTTCCGCAAGGCCTGTCTGCCTCTCACCCATCCGCTCAATCCGCAGCGCGGCCGACGGCACCACACCCGCCACCTGCTGGAACTCCTCGAGGCCGGCGCGTACCACGCACGGAGCCTGGCCGCCACGGCCGAGCGTCTCCCAGCGGGCCATGCTTCGAAATGCGCCCCCCGCCTCACTGCCGCGGCCGACCGTGCGCACGAAACCGTGGCCCACCTGATCCGCGTCACCGGCCATCGACCGGGATTCTCCTCGCACACGGCACGCCCCAGAGTCGTCAAGGCACTGTCCCTGCTCTCGGAGGAGCTGCGCGTCAGCCGCAGCCGGCCGTCGCAGGAGTGTCGCCTGCTGCAGCACATCAGTCGCCTCGACGCGACCTTGACCGCGCTTGTGGACCCGCTCGTCCCGGACCCCGGCCGCACCACCATGGTCCCGCCCCGAAAGCGTTGACATCCCGTCGCCGCACGGGCCGGCCCCGGCTGTCGCGGTGCGCTGCGTCGATCTCGAAGACCAGCGCAAAGGCGCCCAAGCCCTCTGACACCCGCCAGAACGTATCACGGGATGACCGCGCACCCGTGCATTTCGCTGATTTGCAGGCATCAAAGCCGCCGACGTGAAAGGAAGGGACAATCACCGCACACGACACGGCCAGCAAGTGGGCATACGGACCCGGCTGCCGTCTCGTGAATGCGGCGAGGTGGCCACGTACTCGTCCGCAAGGCATCCGGGAACGGAACTCGAAACGGGGAACCGCCTCGCCTTTCACCTGGCCTACAAGAGGAAAAGCCCGTGTTCAGAGCCGTACGCACCGGTGCAGTCACGTGACGGATACCGCGCCCGCTGAAGCCGCTCGTACGGTTGGGTAAACCTTACGAGCTCCAAGGAAATCACATGGAACAGATTGCGCTCGGCAACGTCTCTATCACCCGTGTTTGGGAATACTACGGGTCCGTCGAAATGGAGCCCCATGCCTTCTTCCCGGAAAGCTCGAAGGAAGTCTGGAAGGACAGCGTCCACTGGCTGGCCCCGCATTTTCTGGACTCCGAGACCAACACCGTGAATTCCGCGATCCAGACCTGGCTGCTGCGCAGCGGAGGCAAGACCATCCTCGTCGACACCGGTGTGGGCAACCACAAGGAGCGCCCGTACGCGCCGGTCTGGAGCCACCTGGAGACAGACTTCCTGGCCAACCTCGCCCGGGCAGGTGTCCAGCCCGAGGACGTGGACATCGTGATCAACACGCATCTGCACATCGATCACGTCGGCTGGAACACGTACCTGGACGGGCGGAGTTGGGTTCCCACCTTTCCCAACGCCACCTATCTGATGCCGAAGGATGACTTCGACTTCTGGAACCCGGCAAACGGCCACCAGCCGCTGCCCGGCCGCGGCAACCAGAACGTCTTCGAGGACAGCGTGGCCCCGGTGCACCAGGCCGGCCAGACGCTGCTGTGGGAAAACAGCCACCAGATCGATGCCGACCTGCGCCTGGACGCGGCTCCCGGACACACCCCCGGCTCCTCCGTGCTGACCCTCAGTTCCGGGACGGACCGCGCGGTGTTCGTCGGTGACCTGCTGCACAACCCGGTGCAGATCGTCGAGCCGGACGCCAACAGCTGCTTCTGCGAGGACCCCGCGGGCGCCCGCGCCACCCGCCGCAAGGTGCTGGGCTGGGCGGCCGACAACAACGCGCTCCTGATCCCCGCGCACCTGGGTGGTCACGGTGGCGCCGAAATCGCGCGTAACGGCAACACGTTCGACATCAAGGGCTGGGCGCCCTTCGCCCCGTACTCCGAGCAGGGCTGACGCCCCCGGAAAGGCATAGCTGTGAGCCACGAACCCGAGCCCGTCGTCACCACCGCACAGGGAGCCGTCCGCGGTCTCCGTCAGGACGACGGCACCGCCACCTTCCTGAACATCCCCTACGCCGCTCCTCCGATGGGCGCCGGCCGGTTCGCCCCGCCGCAGCCGCACGAGCCCTGGGACGGCGTACGGGACGCCACCGTGCCCGGCCCCAACGCCCCGCAGTCCGAGCGGAAGCTCGGCAGCATCAACATGGCCCCCTACTTCGGCGCCGGCTGGAGCCGTGGCGAGGACTACCTCACCGTCAACGTCTTCCAGCCCACCACCGCGGACAGCGCTCTGCCCGTGATGGTGTTCGTCCACGGCGGCGGGTACGTCGCCGGATCGACGCGGTCCGCGCTGTACGACGGTTCCGCCTTCGCCCGCGACGGCGTCGTCCTGGTCACACTCAACTACCGGCTGGGCATCGCCGGGTTCCTCGACATCCCCGGGGCGCCCGCCAACCGCGGCCTGCTCGATGTCGTCGCGGCGCTGCGCTGGGTGCGGGAGAACATCGCCGCCTTCGGCGGTGACCCGGACAACGTCACCCT
>NZ_JBQQCE010000652.1:0-4096 GCF_052245645.1 Streptomyces sp. KR55
TCCGCGCCGACCCGCCGGAGTGTTTTGCTTCTGCCTGTGGTGGTGAAGGAGAGCCGCGGTGGCATGCCGCATCTTGATCTGTTGTCGACGTTCCTGGAGATCTACCGGGCGGGGTCGCTGTCCGCGGCGGCTCAGCGGCTCGGGGTGACCCAGCCGGCCGTCACCGGTCAGCTCGCCCGGCTCGAGGAGCAGATCGGCGAGCCCCTGTTCGTCCGTACGCACAAGGGTGTCACCCCGACCCAGCGGGCAGCCGCGCTGGCGTCCCGCATCGGCGTGCACGTGGACGGGCTGCGCGAGGCCCTGCACCCGGCCGATGCCGAACCGCCCCTGCGGGGCACCGTGCGGATCGGCGGAGCGGCCGAGGTGATGACGCTGCGCGTGCTGCCGGTACTGGCCGGGCTGGCCCGCCGCGGCGTGACCGTCCACGTGACCCTCGGGCTGGCCGACGACCTGCTCTCCCAGCTGGTCAACGACCGGCTCGACCTGGTCGTCTCGGCGGTACGGCCCGCCCGTGCAGCGGTGCTCGCGGTGCCGCTCGTGGACGAGGAGTTCGTCCTGGTCGCACCGCCCGCGATGGCCCACACGATCGACGCCGGCCGCCTGAGAACCGAGCCGGTGTCCGCACTGGCGCATCTGCCGCTGGTCGCGTACGCCGAGGAACTGCCCATCGTGCGCCGCTACTGGCGCAGCGAGTTCGGGCGGCGGCCGCCGAATCCCGTGGCCATGGTCGTCGCCGATCTCAGGGCCGTCCTCGCGGCAGTGGTCGCGGGTGCCGGAATCTCCGTGCTGCCGCGGTACATCGCCGCACCGGCACTCGCTGCCGGGGAGGTCGTGCAGCTGCACCACCCGGAGGTGGCGCCGCTCAACACCCTGTACCTGGCGGTACGGCGGGGCGCTCCGGCGGGCCCCGCCGTCACCGTGCTGCGCGACCATCTACAGCAGGCCGCGCGCCAGTGGAACACCCTGTGACCGCTACTCGGCCACGCCGCCCGAGGTGAGCACGACCTTGCCGACGACGGTGCCGGACTCGGCGTGCCGCAGCGCGGCGGCCGCCTGCTGCAGTGGGTAGGCCCGGTCGATCCTGGCCTCGATCGCCCCGGACCTGAGCAGGTCGAAGATCTGCGTGAGGTCTTCGCGCAGCTCCGCCCGGTACTGCCGCGGATGCCGCGCCTTGCCGGCCCACAGGTTGAAGAAGTGCGCGCTGCGGCCGTTGGGCAGCGCGTTCCACACCGCGAGCCGGGCGACGAGCTTCAGAACCGTGATCGTCCCGTTGCCGGCCTGGTCGCGGGTCGCGGCGCTGCCGTAGGAGACGAGGGTGCCGCCGGGGGCGAGCATCCGCCAGGAGTCCTCGATGCCCTTGCCGCCCACGTGGTCGAAGACGGCGGCCACGCCGTCGGGCGCCAGCTCGCGGACGCGGGCGGGGACGTCGCCGCGGTAGTCCACGGGGAGGGCGCCCATGCCGGCGACGGCCTGCTGGTTACGGGCCGAGGCGGTGCCGATGACGGTGATGCCGTTGCTGCGGGCGAGCTGCACCAGCACGCTGCCGACGCCGCCGTTGGCTCCGTGCACCACGACGGTGTCGCCCGGGCGGACCTTCGCCGTGCGGTAGAGCATGCGCCAGGCCGTCGCGCCGTTGGTGACCAGTGTCTCGGCCTCCGCCGCGGTCACCCCGTCGGGGACCGGCACCAGATCCGCCGCGTCCAGCAGGACGTGGTCAGCCCATCCGCCGGTCTTGGTGAGAGCGGCGACCCGCTGCCCGACGGACAGCCCGGGCTGGTCGGGCACCGGTGGGCCCAGCTGCTCGACGACGCCGACCAGGTCGTAGCCGGGCACGAAGGGGAACTTCGGCATGTCGTAGTACTTGCCGCGCCGCATCTGCTGTTCGGCGAAGGTCACGCCGCTGGCTTCCATCCGGACCACGGCCTGGCCGGGGCCGGGCTGGGGCAGCTCTCGTACCCGCAGTTCAAGGCTCTCGGGCTCTCCGACGGCGGGCAGGACGACTTCGGTGGCTTGCATGACTGACTCCTTCTGTAGATGTGTGGTCAACCACTCACTAGTGAGACCTGGGAAAGGGCGGCTGTCGGTCCGCAGGGACCGGACGGCCGCCCGGCTGGGGTCGGTCAGTAGTGCGTGATGCCCGCCGCCAGGGTGCGGGTCCAGGGCGCGTCGACGGACTCGGCATCGATGGAGACGATCAGATGGCAGAGCATGCCGGTGGCGAAGAACTGCTGGATCTGCTCCTCGCTGCCGCCGGACGCGCCACGGACGTACTCGACCGCGCGGGCGTACCCGGCCCTGACCGCCTCCCTGACGGCGGGCTCGGAGGCGGCCGCCGCCTGGGCGTGCAGCTGCACCAGCAGCAGGTCGTTGTTGCTGATGAGGCGGGCGTAGGCGTCGCCCATCGACTCGAGTACGGCCTCGGGAGCGCTGCTGCGGGCCTCGGCCGCTCCGCCTTCGAGGGCTGCGCGCACCTGTGCGAAGCAGCGCTCGACGACCGCGGTGAACAACGCCTCCTTGTTCGGGAAGAGCCGGTAGACGTAGGCCTGCGAGATGCCGGCCGCCTTGGCCACTTCCGTGGTGGTGGTGCCGAAGTAGCCGCGGGCCGCGAACGCGCCGATGGCGGTGCGCAGGACCGTCTCGCGGCGTTCCTCGGCGGTGGAGAGTCGGCGCTGTTCCGTCTTCATGTGAGTACTTAACCACTCACACTTTGGAGGTGTCAATGGTCCTTAGTTCCTCGTCTCCCTTGGGGCAAGACGAGGGTCATAAATTCTCTAATAGCTTCCGTGTGCAAGTGAAAGTTCCTTGATGGACCATATTCCGCATGTCGAAGATTCTGATGGTCATTTCGAGCGCGAACAGCATGCAGCTGGCCGACGGCTCCACCCACCCCACCGGTTACTGGGCAGAGGAGGTCGCCGCGTCCCACGAGGTGCTCACCGCCGCCGGTGCCGAGGTTTCGATCACCACGCCGGGCGGCGTCCCGCCGACGGTCGATGCCCTCAGCCTGGACGAGCGCGGCGGGGTGGCGGAGGCCGACGCGCAGCGGTTCCGTGCCTATCTCGACGGCATCGCCGACCAGTTGTCCGCGCCGCTCTCCCTCGCCGAGGTGCGGGCCGGCGACTACGACGCGATCTACATCCCCGGCGGCCACGCCCCGATGGCCGACCTCGCCACGGACACCGACCTCGGCCGGCTGCTCAACGAGGCCGACGCCTCGGGCCGAACGGTGGCGGCCCTGTGCCACGGCGTGGCCGCGCTGCTCAGCGCCGGCGGGCCGGACGGCGGCTTCACGTTCGCCGGCCGCACCCTGACCTCGTTCACCGACGAGGAGGAGCGCCAGGGCGGTCTGGGCGACAACACCCCCTACTACGTGGAGAGCAGGCTGCGTGAGCGCGGTGCCGTGGTCGAGGCCGGACCCGCGTGGAGCAACACGGTGGTGCAGGACGGCAACCTGATCACCGGTCAGAACCCCCAGTCCAGCAAGGCCACGGCCGAGGCCGTACTGAAGACCCTCGCTGACTGACCGCCGGGCCGCGCCCGCTCGGGCGCGGTTCAGCCCTGCACCGGCGTTCGGGCCGACAGTCCTCGGTTCAGGCACTGGGCCAGACGGGCTGCGATACTTCCGTCGGGATCCAGGCGGGGGTTGAAGATCGTGACGTCGATTCCGGTGGCCCGTTCGTCGGCCAGGGCCGTGTGCAGCACCTGCTCCAGCTCCGCCCAGCTCAGCCCGCCGGGCAGCCGGTAGTCGACGGCAGGCATGACCACGTCGTCCAGAACGTCGACGTCAAGGTGGATCCAGTAGCCGGGGCCCGGAACGCCGGTGAGCCGGTCGACGGCCTCGCGAGCGGCCGTGGCAGCGCCCGCCGCACGCACGCCGTCGAAGTCGATCGCGTACAGCGAGGGCGGCAGCGGCTGCATTCCGAACACGGCGGCCTCGGCGGCGTCACGGAAGCCGAAGACGACGACGTCCTCGTCCCGCACCAGCGGTCCGCGGCCCTCGAGGTCGGCGAGCGGCCGGGGCCCGCGGCCCGTGGCCAGGGCGAGGTCCATCGAGGCCGCCTCGCCCACCGGTTCCGCTTCCGGCTGGTAGAAGTCG
>NZ_JBQQCE010000653.1:0-4062 GCF_052245645.1 Streptomyces sp. KR55
CCGCCGGCCGATACGACAGAGACACGGAGCCGGCCCGATGACACACACCACGACAACCACTGCAACGACCAAGCTGCGCAAGGGAGTTCACCTCGCCGCTCACTCCCCGGCGTCAACAACACCACCGGTCATCCGCACGTCCGCGAAGGAGTACGCGTGAACCCGTTCAGAAACCGTCATGCCGTCCGTCCCGTCCTGGTGGCGCTGGGCTCGGCCGTCCTGCTGGCCGCCTCCGTCACCGTCCCGTCCACCGCGGCCGCCGTGGTGGAGGAGCAGCCACGCTCGTCCGTGGTGCTCGACTGGTACGACACGACAGCGGCCACCATCGCAGCGGGCGGCGCCCCGACGCAGATCACGAACAGCCGCACCTGGGCCGTCAGTTGGCTCGCGGCGGCCCGAGCCACCCGCGTGGTGCCGTCCGGCGTCGACCGGGGCGACTTCCAGGACGCGGCCCTCGCGTCCGCCGTACACGACGCTCTGGTGGCGCTAATCCCCTCCCGCAGTCAGGAACTGGACGCCGCTCTGCGCGCGACGCTTCAGGGCGTTCCCGACGGAGCGGCCGAGTCGAAGGGCGTGGCGGCCGGTGCCCGCCAGGCGCGGCTGGTGCTCGCCGCCCGCGAGGGTGACGGCCTCGACCCGGCCTCGGTCAACGCGCCGTTCACCGTCCCGCCGGCGGCCCCTGGAGTGTGGCAGCCTACCCCGCCCGCCCACGCCCCGGCCGCGCAGTACGGTAACCGGCTCGCCCGGCCCTTCCTGCTGAACAGCCCCGACCAGTACCGGCTGCCCGCACCGCCCGCCCTGGACTCCGCGCGTTACCGCGCCGACCTGGCCGAAGTCCGTGCATACGGGGCGGTGGACAGCACCGCACGCACTCAGAAGCAGACAGAGACCGCCACCTTCTGGCTCGGTTCCTCACTGACGCTGTACACCGAGCCACTGCGGGTGGCCCTCGCCCGGTCACCGCATTCCAGCGCGGGACGGGCCAGGCTGGTGGCCCTGTTCCACGTCGCCCTGGTGGACACGCAGATCGCCACCTCCAACACCAAGTACGCCTATCTGCGGTGGCGCCCGGTCACGGCCATCCGTACCGGTTCGATCGACCCCGACCCCGCATGGACGCCGCTGCACACCACGCCGGCCCATCCCGACTACCCCAGCGGCCACAACACGTACTCGGGCGCCGCGGAAGCGGTCCTCTCGGCGCTCGTCGGGCCGCGCACGGCGCCCTTCCAGCTGACCAGCCCCACCGCCCCCGGAGTGACCCGCACCTACACGTCCTGGAGCCGACTGTCCCAGGAGAACGTCGATGCCCGCGTGTACTCCGGCATCCACACCCGCTCGGCCGACGAGGCCGGTCTCGTCCTCGGTGAGCGGGTCGCGACGCACGCCCTGCGCAACGCCGCGCGCCTGTTCGGCACGCTGTGAGCGGCACCGGCACCGGGTGCGACCGGCACTCCGTGGTGTGATCGTCCACTGGGCAGCGCTCCGGCTGCCCGGCAGACTGCCTGCCATGACGGAGACCTCGCCCGCTCGGTGCGCCGGCGACGGCCCTCGGTGCCATCGAGGGCGTCTCAGACGCGCTCGCGGGTGCTGCTCGCTTCGGTGGTGGCGTGCCGACGGACGACCCGGCCCGGCATCGAAGGGTGGCGGTGAGCGGCTATACGGCCACGGCTGTGCTCGGCGCGCCGCCACCGCGGGGGCCACGGCGGTGTGGCAGGTCGGCATACCCGCGGCCCGAGCCGGACCAGACCCGGCGGAATTTCATGCAGCTGCAATGATTCATCCCTGAACTGCCTGTTAGACATGGTGGGGTGATCCCCTCAGCGCCGGCCAACCCGAGCACACACTTTCTGGACAACCCGGTCTGGGCCGCACTGGTCGGCCCGCACGCCCGCCTCGCGGAACGGGTGGGCCGAGCCGCCCGGTATCCGGCCGACGTCTATGCGTTCGCCGCCGTCGCCGATCCGGCGGATCCTGCCGCCTGGGCGGACCTGCACACGCTCCTGGGACCGGAAACCGTCGTAAGCATCAAGGGAGTCGAGAGTGTCCCGCGTGGCTGGGAGGTCGTCGGCGGCGGACGGGGCGTCCAACTGATCGACACCGCGTTGCGGGCCGAGCCCGCCCCGGAGGCGGTGCGGCTCGGGCCCGACGACGTACCGGAGATCCTGGACCTGGTCGCCCGCACCAGACCGGGACCCTTCCCGAAGCGGACCGTCGAACTCGGCACCTATCTCGGCATCCGGCACCAAGGGCGGCTTGTCGCCATGGCCGGCGAGCGAAGCGAGATGGGAGTCCCCCCCGGCCGGAGGCTGGGGGAGGCTGAGGCTGCCCGGCTGGACGGAGATCAGCGCCGTCTGCACCGACCCGGCATACCGAGGCCGTGGACTGGCCACCCGGCTGGTGCGCGCGGTCGCCGCAAGCATCCGGGAACGCGGGGACACCCCGCTGCTGCACGCCTCCGCGACCAACACACAGGCCATCCGGCTGTACGAGTCGATCGGCTTCACCCTGCGCCGCCGGACGAGGATCCTCCAGGTGCGCACGCCAGGAACACACCGCGGAGCCGGGGCGTTGTGACTCACGACGGAATGTGCACTGCGGCGCGGCGGACGGAGGTGCGGCACGTGCGACACCTGCCCCACCCCCGTGTCCTGAACCCGCGCCGCGTCGTCCGCCTCCACTCCCGGCCGCACATAGATCTGCAGCGCGTGGCCGGCGCGCTCTGTCGCCCCTGACCTTTCCCCCAGCCGTCGGCGGGGGACCCCGTCCCGCTGCGCTCGTCACCGCCGTGCCCCTCCCTGCGCGAGGGCCGGCGATCTCGTAAGGACTTCCAGGAAGGCACCCACTCGTGTCCTCAACGCCCCCTTCTTCCCTGCACCTTGCCGTCGCCCTGGACGGCACCGGCTGGCATCCCGCCTCCTGGCGCGAGCCGGTGGCCCGCCCCCGGGACCTGTTCACTGCCGCCTACTGGGCCGATCTCGTCGCGGAGGCCGAGCGCGGCCTGCTCGACTTCGTGACCATCGAGGACGGCCTCGGACCGCAGTCCTCCCACTTCCTGGACCCGGACGAGCGCACCGACCAGGTTCGCGGCCGCCTCGACGCCGTCCTCATCGCCTCTCGAGTGGCACCGTTGACCCGGCACATAGGCCTGGTCCCGACCGCGGTGGTCACCCACACGGAGCCGTTCCACATCTCCAAGGCGATCGCCACCCTCGACTACGTCAGTACCGGCCGCGCCGGCCTGCGCGTGCAGATCACCGCCCGCCCGAACGAGGCGGCGCACTTCGGCCGCCGCACCATCCCCCGCATCGAGGCCTACGACAGCCCGGACGCCCGCGAGGTGGTGACCGACCTGTTCGACGAGGCCGCCGACCACGTCGAGGTGGTGCGCCGCCTGTGGGACAGCTGGGAGGACGACGCGGAGATACGGGACGCCGCCACCGGCCGCTTCATCGACCGCGACAAGCTGCACTACATCGAGTTCGAGGGCCGGCACTTCAGTGTCAAGGGTCCCTCCATCACGCCCCGCCCGCCGCAGGGCCAGCCGATCGTCAGCGCCCTGGCCCACGACACCGTCCCGTACCGGCTCGTGGCCCGCGCCGCGGACGTCGGCTATGTCACCCCGTTCGACGCCGACGAGGCCCGCGCGATCGTCGCCCAGATCAGCGCCGAGCAGAACGCGGCGGGGCGAGCCGCCGAACCCCTGCATGTCTTCGGCGACCTGGTGGTCTTCCTCGACGACGACCCGGCCGCCGCCACCACCCGCCGGGAACGGCTCGACGCGCTCGCGGGACAGCCGTACACGAGTGACGCTCTGACCTTCACCGGCACCCCCTCCCAACTCGCCGACCTACTACAGGAGTTGCAGAGCGCCGGGCTGACCGGCTTCCGGCTGCGTCCCGCCGTCGCCGGCCACGACCTTCCGGCGATCACCCGCGGTCTGGTCCCCGAACTCCAGCGCCCGGGCACGCTGCCCAAGGCGAGCGCTTGTTCGTACGTGTCCGGGTTGTAGAGCGGGAGCTCGCCGGTGGCCTCGGTCGTCGCGATGTAGTCGAGCATGAG
>NZ_JBQQCE010000654.1:0-4039 GCF_052245645.1 Streptomyces sp. KR55
AACGTCCTGTTCGGCGTCACCACCAACGAGGACCTCGAGCGCCTCCACCCCGCCGTCGTCCGGCCGGGCCACTGCCTGGCCCACATCGAGTTGGGTCCCCTGACCCGGCGGGAGGCGGTCGGCTGGCTGGGCAGCGAGGAGGGCGTGGGCCGCGAGGGCGCGACACTGGCGGAGCTGTACGCGCTGCGCCGGGGCACGTCACCGACGACGCTGCCGGAGCCGCGGGACGGGTCGGATGCGGGGCTGTATCTGTAGG
This sequence comes from Streptomyces sp. KR55, assembly GCF_052245645.1. Classification (NCBI taxonomy): domain Bacteria; kingdom Bacillati; phylum Actinomycetota; class Actinomycetes; order Kitasatosporales; family Streptomycetaceae; genus Streptomyces; species Streptomyces sp. KR55. Next base: position 257 of record NZ_JBQQCE010000654.1, read on the forward strand.
GCTGCGGCTTCGGCCGGTGCTTTGATGGACGTATGACCCTGTTCGTCGGCACGTCGGGGTGGCAGTACAAGGACTGGCGGGGGCTGCTCTACCCGGACGGGTGTCCCACACGTCTGTGGCTGGAGGAGTACGCGGAGCGGTTCGCCACCGTGGAGATCAACAACGCGTTCTACCGGCTGCCGACACGGGAGAACTTCGAGGCGTGGCGGGATCGCGTGCCGGGGGATTTCGTCATCGCGGTCAAGGCGAGCCGCTACCTCACCCACATCAAGCGGCTGCGGGACCCCGAGGAACCGGTGAACCGCCTGATGACCCACGCGGAAGGGCTGGGCGACCGTCTGGGCCCGGTCCTGCTGCAACTCCCACCGACGCTGCGCGCCGACGCCGCGCTGCTGGATGCCTGCCTCGCCTGCTTCCCCGCCGGCACGCGCATCGCGGTCGAACCGCGTCACGACTCCTGGTGGACGCCGGAGGTGGAGGCGGTGCTGCGCTCCCGGGGCGCCGCCCTGTGCTGGGCCGACGTCCAGGCCCGCCCGGTGACGCCGCTGTGGCGCACCACCGACTGGGGCTACGTCCGTTTCCACCAGGGCCGCGCTCAGCCGTGGCCGCGCTACGGTCGGCAGTCCCTGCGGACGTGGGTCCAGCGGATCGCGGACACCTGGTCCGACGGGCACGACGTGTACGCGTACTTCAACAACGACCCCGGCGGGGCGGCGGTGGAGGACGCGGTGCTGTTCGGGGAGCTGGCGGCGCGGGAGGGGCGGACGGTCACACGGACTCCGGAGCGTCTGGAACGTACGGCGTGACTCCCCCTGATTCCCGCCATGGCTACTCGGCGTACGCCGCCCGCAGGGCGTCCCGGACCGCATCGAGCGCCGCGCCCTCACCGAGCCCGAGCCGTCGGACTCGCTCGGCATAGGCCTGCGCAGCCGACGCCGCCTCCCGCTCGGCCGCCGAGCCCGCGGCAGCGACGAACGTCCCGTGCCGTCCCCGCGTCTAGATCACCCCGTCCGTCTCCAGCGCCCGGTACGCCTTGGCGACGGTGTTCGCGGCGAGGCCGAGCGACTCGGCCAGCCCCCGCACGGTCGGCAGCCGGTACCCCACCGGCAGCGCCCCGGACCGCGCCTGCTCGGAGATCTGCGCCCGCACCTGCTCGTACGGCGGGGCACTGTCGTCGATGTGGATCTTCAAGGTCACGGGCCGATTGTCCCGCACCCGCCGGAAAATGAGAGGCATCCCGCACTCGTCCCCACGTAACGTGCGCATCCATGACCGTCACCGTGCGCGACCTCCGCCCCGAGGTCCGAGCCGACATCGAGGGCTTCGCCCGCGTCAGGGGCCTCGCCACGCCCTTCCTCCTGATCACCCCGGAATCCCTCACGCACGACCTCACCCACATGAGCCCCGAGGCGCACTACCGCCCCCTCGTCGCCGTGGACGACGGCGAGGTGATCGGCACGGCTCAGGTGCACCTGGCCCACGACAGCCCCGAGCCCGGCCAGGGCAACGTCAACGTGTACGTGCACCCGGAGCGGACCCGCCGCGGCGCCGGCGCGCTGCTGGTCCGGGCCGCCGAGGAGCATCTGGCCGCCCACGGCGCGACCAGACTGTTCACCTGGGTCCTGGACGAACCCGGCAACCGCGCCTTCGCCGCATCGCACGGCTACGAGGCGAGCCGCTCTGCCCACTTCCTCCGGCTGGACCTGGCGAACGGCACGCTGCCACCGCTGCGGACCCCGCCGCCGGGCGTCGAGCTGCGCACGGCCGCCGACTTCGCGGACGACCCACGCCCGATGTTCGAACTGGACGCGGAGACGACGTCGGACGAACCGAGCGACATCGACACCGAGTTCACCGACTACGAGGCCTGGATCGAGGAGACCTGGAAGCGCCCCCTGCTGAACCTCGATCTGACCACGGTCGCGGTCGTCGACGGCCGCCCCGCCGCCTTCACCGCGGCGTACACGGACGGCACCACCAGCTACGCCACCTCCATGACCGGCACGGCCCGCGCCTTCCGCGGCCGGGGCCTGGCCAAGCTCGCCAAGAACGACTCCCTGCATCGCGCCCGCGCCGCCGGGTACACGGAGGCGTTCACGGGCAACGACGCCGGCAACGGCCCGATGCTCGCCATCAACAAGTGGCTGGGGTACGAGGTCTGCGCGACGGAGGTGCGGTATGTCCGCGAACTCGGCTGAAGTGGACGTCGTCCTCGTCAAAGGCGGCCGCACGAAGATCCGTTACCCCGCGGAGCTGCTCGACGACGACGGCACCCGCATCGCGGTGCGCGCCCCCTGGGCGGGTGAGGGCGTGCGCGACTTCGGCTTCGTGCGCTTCGAGCCGGGCGACGTCTTCACGGAGTACTACTGGCGGGACCGCTGGTACTCGGTGAAGGAGGTCCGCACGGCCACGGGCACCCTCAAGGGCTGGTACTGCGACATCACCCGCCCGGCCGTGCTCACCGGCACGGAGCTGGTCGTCGAGGACCTCGACCTGGACCTGTGGCGCTCCGCCGACGGCACGGACGTACGCCGCCTGGACGAGGACGAGTTCGCGGAGAGCGGCCTGCCGGAAACGGACCCGCCAGCGGCCGCCACCGCCCTCGCGACCCTGGACGAACTGGAAACCCTGGCCCAAGGCGCCGACTTCGACGCGCTGCTCAGGTAGCGGCAGCCGGCCTGACAGCTCTCACACCAGGCACACGACCGCGTACCGCTCGTCATCCACGCGTCTCCCCCACAGCCCGGCGTCCTCCGACAACCGCTCCACCCGCACCCGCCCGCCGAGCGGCACGAGCAGCGCGCGAAGCCGCTCGGCGGGTATGCCGACCGGGCTGGTCCTCCCCCACACGCCCTCGACCAGCACGAGCCGTCCTGCAGGCCGCACCAGTCCCCGCCAGTGCCGCAGAACACGGCCGGGGTCGGGCAGCGTCCACAGGACGTGCCGTACGAGGACGGCATCGAACCGCTGCGCCCCCACCGACGGTGCCGCCGCGTCACCGACCAGGAACGCGGCGTCACGTCCGGTGAGCTTTGCGCGGGCCCGGTCCACCATGGCCGGGGACCGGTCGACGCCGGTCACGTGGTGTCCCTGCTCGGCTGCGAGGAGGGACAGGCTGCCGGTGCCGCAGCCGAGGTCGAGGAGGTCGCAGGGGGCGTCGGGCAGCCAGGTGCGCAGCCGGGTCGCCCAGGCCGCCCGGACGTCGGGATCGCGCAGTCCGTGGTCCGGCTCGTCGTCGAAGGTGGCGGCCGACGCGTCCCAGTCCACGTCATCCGCCGAGGTCGTTCCGTCCCGGTCATCCGTCATGCGCCAAGAGTGACAGCCGCCACTGACAGTCGAATCGTGACAGCCGCCACTGACAGACCCGTACCGATGAGGAACTCTCGCCGAAAGGGTCTACCTCCGTGAGATCACGGAAATGCGGTAGGCACTGAAGGAGGCAGCCATGCGCCGAGTCACAGTGCACAAGCCCCCGCGGAAGACGGACGCCCGCCGGGTCCGTGAGGAGGCCGAGGAGCGGCCCGCCGAGCGCCCGGAGGTGCGGAAGGACATCGCACGGACGTGGTGGCCGGACGGGTGACCGGGCCGGGTACCGGCGTACGGCGCCTCGCAGGCGCGGCGAACCGTACCTACCTCAGCGCAGCATGAGCACTCCCTTACTCAGGTTGAACTCGTGGAGTCCGATGACCTGGTCGCGTCGTCGTCCATGATCAGGCCAGTCGGCGGGAGGCAGCCATCGATCAGGTGAGGCCGGTACTGGATCTTCTTCAGCTTCCGCTTGAT
>NZ_JBQQCE010000655.1:0-4032 GCF_052245645.1 Streptomyces sp. KR55
CACCAGACGCGGTGCCGTTCCGCTTCGGCGGAGGCCTGGGTGTTCGCCGTGTGGTCGCTGGTGGCGATGAGGGCGTACCAGGCGTCGGCGAGGTCGCCGTCCTGGTATCGGCGCTTCGCCCAGGTGATCTCGCCCGATTCCGCCATCGCTTCGACCGAGGGGGTCGCTTCCGGGGATACGAGGAGGATGTCCGCGCCCGCCGCGATGAGGGCCGGGAGGCGGCGCTGGGCGACCTGGCCGCCGCCGAGGACGACCACTTTGCGGCCGGTGAGGCGGAGGCCTACGGGGTAGGCGGGGTGTTCGGCCATGAGGGTGCGGCTCCTGGTGCGGGGCGATGCGGGGCGATGCCTCTGCGGCTGTGCAGTGGTCTTTGACGTGCGGATTTTACGGCGCGGGCGTTTATCGCGGCACTGGTGTCCGGTGGCTGAGCATCGTGGCCGGGTGCGGGTGCGGGGGTCCGTGCACACCCTCCCCCACTCTCGGCTTCGCTCGAGCGGGGGGACCCCCATCGCCCTGCGGAACGACTGCCCACGGACCCCCGTGCCGACAGGCGCCGCCCACGGACCCCGCACGAATCCCGCATTACCCACCGACCTCCGCACGAATCCGGCGGCGCCCACCGACCCCTGTGCCGACCGGTGGCGCCCTCGCGTCGGATCAGTGGTCGTTACTTCTCGGTTACCCCGGCCGAATCGAACGTCGCCACCTCGTGCATTGCTCTCGCTGTGCTCTGGACCATCGGGAGGGCCAGTAGGGCGCCCGTGCCCTCGCCCAGGCGGAGGTCGAGGTCGACCAGGGGGCGCAGGCCGAGCTTGTTGAGGGCGGCCACGTGGCCGGGCTCGGCGCTGCGGTGGCCTGCGATGCAGGCGGCGAGGACCTCGGGCGCGATCGCGCGGGCGACCAGGGCCGCGGCGCCGGCGCTGACGCCGTCCAGGATCACCGGCGTACGAAGGGACGCTCCGCCGAGGAGGAGGCCGACCATGGCGGCGTGTTCGAGGCCGCCGATCGCGGCGAGGACGCCGATCGGGTCGGCCGGGTCGGGCTGGTGGAGCTCGATGGCGCGGCGTACGACCTCCGTCTTGCGCGCGAGGGTCTCGTCGTTGATGCCGGTGCCACGGCCGGTCACTTCCGCCGGGTCGGTGTCCGTGAACACCGAGATCAGGGCCGCCGAGGCCGTTGTGTTGGCGATGCCCATCTCACCGGTGAGCAGGGCCTTGTTACCGGCCGACACCAGGTCGCGGGCGGTCTCGATACCCACCTCGATGGCCTGCCTGGCCTCCTCGCGGGTCATCGCCGGGCCGGTGGTCATGTCGGCCGTGCCCGGGCGGACCTTGCGGGGCAGCAGGCCCGGGGTGGCCGGAAGCTCCGCGGCGACGCCCACGTCGACGATGCAGACCTCTGCACCCACCTGATTGGCGAAGGCGTTGCAGACCGCTCCTCCGCCGAGGAAGTTGGCCACCATCTGCGCGGTGACCTCCTGCGGCCAGGGGGTGACGCCCTGGGCGTGCACACCGTGGTCGCCGGCGAAGATCGCGACGGCCGCGGGCTCCGGGATCGGCGGCGGGCACTGGCGGGACAGCCCGGACAGCTGCGCGGAGATGATCTCCAGCATGCCGAGCGCACCGGCCGGCTTGGTCATCCGCTTCTGCCGCTCCCACGCCTCGCCGAGCGCCTTGGCGTCCAGCGGGCGGATCTGCGCGACGGTCTCGCCGAGCAGGTCGTGCGGTTCCTCGCCGGGCAGGGCACGGCGGCCGTACGTCTCCTCGTGCACGACCCACGACAGCGGGCGGCGCTTGGACCAGCCCGCCTGCATCAGCTCCGGCTCGTCCGGGAACTCGTCGACGTACCCCACGCACAGGTAGGCGACGACCTCCAGGTGCTCGGGCAGACCGAGGGCGCGTACCATCTCGCGCTCGTCGAAGAAGCTGACCCAACCGACGCCGAGGCCCTCGGCGCGGGCAGCGAGCCAGAGGTTCTCGACCGCGAGCGCGGAGGAGTACGGGGCCATCTGCGGCTGGGTGTGCCGACCCAGGGTGTGGCGGCCGCCGCGGGTCGGGTCCGCGGTGACGACGATGTTCACCGGGGTGTCGAGGATGGCCTCGATCTTCAGTTCCTTGAACTGCTTCGCCCGACCCTTCGGCAGCGACTTGGCGTAAGCGTCGCGCTGACGCATGGCCAGGTCGAGCATCGCGCGCCTGGTCTCGGCGGAGCGGATGACCACGAAGTCCCAGGGCTGCGAATGGCCCACGGAGGGTGCGGTGTGGGCGGCCTCCAGGACGCGGAGGAGCACCTCGTGCGGGATGGGGTCGCTGCGGAAGCCGTTGCGGATGTCCCGGCGCTCGCGCATGACCTTCAGCACGGCCTCGCGCTCGGCGTCGTCGTAGGGGGGTGCGGCCGGGCCGGTGGACTGCCGTGCTTCTGTCACTTCCGCCGTGCCCTCTTCCTGGTCGGCGGCCCGGGTGTCCAGGTCCTCCGCGTGCTGTACGAATTCCGCGAGTTCGGGGGCCGGCTCCGTGTCGGCCTCGCGGGGGGCCGGGACGGTGGCCACGGGGTCGGGGCTCGCCGGGGTCTCGGCCCCCTGCTCCTGTGTGGAGTGCTCCTGCGTGGGGTGCTCCTGCGTGGGGTGCTCCTGCGTAGGGAGGACGACAGGGTGCGGCGGGGTGGGAGCCAGGTGCGGGGTGGTCGGCACCGAGCCCTCCACCGGGACGAACTGGCCCACGGGCTGGTCCGGCTGAGGCTCCGACGGGAGACCGGCCGCGGCCACGTCCTGCGGCTGTGCCTCCGCGGGCTGCTGGGCCGGGGCGGGGGTCGCCTCCGGGGCAGGCGTGGCTGCGGCCGCGTCCGCCGTGGGCTCGGGCTGCGGAACGGGGCGCTCCGCTGCGAGCTGGTCGGCGGCGTGGTCCGTGATGGGGGCGGAGGGGTCTGTGGCGGAGGGACCGGTCACGTCGTGAGCGTCCCCGGCCCCGGCCGGGGCACCCGGCTGCGCGTCCTGCACGGGTGGCGTGGCCTCGGCCGTCTGCTGGGGCTGTTGCTGATCGGCGTCGAGGGGTTGGGGGGACGACGGTTCGGTGGAGGTGGCCGCAGCGGGAGCGGGGGGAGCGTCCGTGGGCTGGGGCTGCGCGGCGTCCGTGACGGCGAGGGCGCCGGGGGCCGTGTCCGGGAGCGGCTGGGCGGGCGCGGGGGCCTCGGGTGCGCTGTCGGATACGGCGGGGGTGGGGGTCTGTGGCGCGGCCGATGCAGCCTGCTCGGGCTCGGGAGCCTGCGGCGCGTTGGATGCAACCTGCTCGGGCCCGGAGAGCCTGCGGCGCGTTGGATGCAACCTGCTCGGGCCCGGAGACCTGCAGCCCGTCCGATACAGCCTGCTCGGGCCCGGAGACCTGCAGCCCGTCCGATACAGCCTGCTCGGGCCCAGAGACCTGCAGCCCGTCCGATACAGCCTGCTCGGGCCCAGAGACCTGCAGCCCGTCCGATACAGCCTGCTCGGGCCCAGAGACCTGCAGCCCGTCCGATACAGCCTGCTCGGGCCCAGAGACCTGCGGCACGTCGGGGGCGGCGGTCGCAGGGGCCTGCGTCAAATCGGGGGCAGCCGTGGCGGGAGCCTGGGCCGAATCATGGGCAGCCGTGGCGGCAGCCTGCGCCGCTTCGGGCGTGCCGGTTTCCGACGCGGACTCGGGCGCCACGGTCTCCGGCATCTGCGTGACCTCGGATGCGGCCATCGCCTGCTCAGGAGTCCCGTCGGGTGCGGGGGCGGCTTCTACGACCTGGGGGGTTTCAAGGGCGCTGGTTCCGGCATCCGGGAACTGTCCAGAGCCGGCGCCCGCGATCTCGGCAGCCGCGGCGGCCTGTCCGGCATCCGGCGACTGCGCGGCCCCAGCACCTTGTCCGGCACCCGTGGCCTGCCCATGTCCGGCACCCGTGGCCAGCACCGAGCCGTCCCCATGCTCGGCACCGGCGCCCTGCACAGAACCATCCCCATGCCCGGCACCCGAGGCCTCCACGCCCCCCGGCACCTGGCCGGCGGGCCCGTCAGCC
>NZ_JBQQCE010000656.1:0-4001 GCF_052245645.1 Streptomyces sp. KR55
GAGGTCCGGCTGGTGCGGGGCTGCCTCGTCCCCGGCCTTCTGCGCGGCCACCCGGCCTGCTGCGGTGCCGGGTTCCTGGGCGGTGACCGGTGTTGTGGCTGGGGGGTGGGTCGCGCTGCCCGGCGCTGGCGGGGTGCCTCCCCCAGAGGGGGGACCCCCAGCGCCCACCCTCCCCCACTCTCGGCTTCTCCCCCACGCTCGGCTTCGCTCGCGCGGGGGGACCCCCATCGCCCTGGGGGTTCCCCCAGGCCGTTCAGGCACTGGGGGAGGCACGACTGCCCGCGGACTGACGGGTCGGCTCGCCCGTGACAGCAGTACCACGCCTCGCGCTGCCAGGGCCGCGCCCGTCGCCGCGGCGAGGATGCCCGCTGGGCCGCCCCGTAGTCGTTCGCCCAGTAGGGAGAGGCCGATGAGTGCGGCGGCCACCGGGTTTGACAGGGTGACCACGGCGAGTGGGGCGCCGAGGCCGGCCCGGTAGGCGAGTTGCGACAGGAGCAGTCCGCCCACCGCGAAGGCGGCGACCAGTACGGCCACCCCGATGACCTGCGCGCTGAGCAGGGGGCCGGAGCCGTCGGTCGCGGCCACCGTGACGGTCTGGGTGAGTGCCGAGCCGACGCCGGAGGCGACGCCGGACGCGGTAGCGTGCCGCAGGCCGCTCCGGCCGCCCGGCCGGGCCAGCGCGCCGACCAGCACCGCCGCCGTACCGGCCACCGCGAGCGCCTCGGGCACACTGAGCGTGTCGTCGGGCGCGGGCCCGGACGCCGTGACGAGCAGCGCGGCCAGCCCGACGAGGGTGAACGCGGTGCCCCGCCACTCGACCGCGCTGACCTTCCGTCCCGCCACCCGGGCGCCCATCGGTACTGCCGCGACCAGGGTGAGCGCGCCCAGCGGCTGCACCACGGTCAGCGGACCGTAGGTGAGGGCGACGATGTGCAGCAGTGCGCCGGAGGCGTTCAGCCCCACCGACAGCCACCACGCCCCGCTGCCGAGCAGCCGCAGCAGACCCGAGCCGGAGCTCCGGGCGGCCAGCCGTTCCTGGGCGACAGCGGCAGCCGCGTAGGCGACGGCGGAGAAAAGGGAAAGGACGACGGCGACCACGGTGGCGCTCATCGGCCCGCCGCCACGAGCACCGGCTCCTTGGTGGGTACGCGGTCGTCCGCGGCAGGCCGGACCGTGACGGTCGTCCGGAGCGGCGGACGGATCACCGCGAGCGCACCGCTCAGCAGCACGGTCGCCGCGATCGCGTCGAGCCAGTAGTGGTTCGCCGTCCCGACGATCACCAGCAGGGTCAGCAGCGGGTGCAGCAGCCACAGCCACCGCCATCGCGACCGGGTGGCGACGATCAGCCCGATCGCCAGCATCAGCGCCCAGCCGAAGTGCAGCGAGGGCATCGCCGCGAACTGGTTCGACAACTGGTCGGTCTCCGGAGAGCCGTACACGGACGGCCCGTAGACCTGCCCCGTGTCCACGAGCCCCGCCTCCGCGAGCATCCGCGGCGGCGCGAGCGGGAACGTCAGATGCAGCACCAGCGCGGCGGCGGTGACCGCGGCGAGCGCTCGGCGCGCCCAGACGTAGTGCCCGGGGCGCCGCATGTACAGCCAGACCAGGAAGGCTGCGGTGGCCGGGAAGTGGACCGTCGCGTAGTAGGTGTTCGCGAGGTGCACCAGGGTGTCACCGTGCAGCAGCGCGGACTGCACCGCGCTCTCCCCGGGCAGACGGACGGCTCGTTCCAGGTCCCAGACGTGATCCGCGTTGCGGAAGGCCTCGCCGGTGTGGCCCGTCGCCAGCAGCCGGCCCGACTTGTAGATGGCGAAGAGCCCTGCGACGAGCAGCAGCTCACGGACGATCGGCGGCCGCGCTATCGCGTCGGTCTCCGCTTCGGCAGGCTCGGTGCGGGCATTCATCCCCCGGCCCTTTCACTGACGGTGGTGCATGTGTGGTTCGGGTGGTACGACGAAGTCATCGATACGATGCCGTACCGATACGCCAGTGTACCGATACGACTGAGTACCGGTACACTGGCGTATCGATAACGTGCGACACACTGGAGAGCGGGCCCCGTTGGGCCGCCGGACGCGAGCGAGGAGACCAACCGATGACGTCGCAGGCCGCGGACCGACCGGAGACGGTCGGCGCCTCGCGCCGCTCCAAGCTGACGCGCGAGCGTGAGCAGGAGTTCTTCGACGCCGTGCTCGAGCAGATCCGCGAGTGCGGCTACGACGCCGTCACCATGGACGGCGTCGCCGCCAGCACCCGGTGCAGCAAGTCCACGCTGTACCGGCAGTGGAAGACCAAACCCCAGTTCGTGGCGGCGGCCCTGCGCTCGAACGCCTGCCCGCGCTTCGCCGGTATCGACACCGGCTCGCTGGCCGAGGACCTGCGCCAGGCCGCGCGGGCCGCGGGCGAGAGGTCGGGCAAGGACAGCCGGCTGATGCAGGCACTCGGCCACGCCGTGGTGGAGGACCGGGAACTCCAGCAGGCGCTGCGTGAGGCGCTGGTCGAGCCGGAGATCGCCGCGATCAGGGAGATGCTGCAGCGTGGGGTGGAGCGCGGGGAAGTTCCCGCCGACCATCCGGCGCTGGAGTACGTGCCGGCGCAGATGTTCGGCGTCCTGCGCGTCCGGCCGGTCCTGGACGGCGAGGACGCCGACGGGGACTATCTGCTCCGGTTCCTGGAGGCCGCCGTGCTGCCCGCACTCGGCCTCACCTGAGACCCAGGCCGCCGTCCACGGGATGACTGGACGACCGGCCTGCCTGCGCCGCACCGTGGGGACGGGGGCGGCGCGCACCCCCCGGCCGGGTGGGGTTCCTCTTGAGCGGAGAGGCGCCCCACCCGGCCGATCGGTGTCGTGCCCCGGTGGGCGGGCGCGTCAGACGTTCTGCCCGTTGCCGCCGCCCGCCGACTCCTCGATGCCCTCGGTGATCTCGTCGATGACGGACACCTTCTGGTCGGCGTCCACCCCGAACCGGACCACGACCAGCTGACCGGAGTCGGCGGGCGAGGGGAAGGCGAGCGACTCGACGTAGCCGTCGGCGCCCTTGCTGGTGATGGCCTTCCAGCGGACCAGATAGCCCTTCTGTCCGGCCACGGTCACCGCCTTGGACGCCAGCACCTCGTGCGAGGTGATCTCGCCGTACGTGGTGCCGCCGTAGGACTCCTCGGCGTTCGCGGCGATGTCCGCCTTCGCGACCTCCTCCGGCGTGCTGCCCTCGGTGCCCAGCACCTCGGCGGGCGCCGAGTACGCGCCGCCCTTCGTGCAGGACTTGGACGTGTCACCCGGGCACTCGTAGGTGTCGTCGGAGGTCAGCTGCGCGCCCACGCTGAAGGCCTGGCCGGTCCAGCCCTCCGGCACCGGGAGGCTGATCCCGTTGACCGCGTCGGACACCGTGCCGCCACCCTCGACCTCCGGTGCCTCCGGCGCGGGTGACTGGCCGCCGCCGGAGCCTCCCGAGTCGCCGAAGGGCCCACCGCTCGGGCCGTCGGACGGACCGGCACCGCCCGGCCCCTGCTGCGAGTCGGCGCGGCTCGCGCCGCCGCTGTCGTCCTTCGTCAGCGCGTACACGCCGACGCCTATGCTCGCCAGGACCACTGCGGCGACCGTGACCGCTATGCCCGTGCGCAGACCGCGCCGCGGGGCGGCGGGCGGCTGGGCGGGGTACCCCGGGTACCCGGGATGTCCCGGATATCCGGGTTGCGTCGGGTACGCGTCGGCGGTGGGCGGCCCCGCCGGGGGACCCCAGGCGGCGGCGGACCCCGCCGGACGGGTCCGGTCCGTCCACGCCCTGCCGTCCCACCAGCGCTCGGTGGCGGGACCGTCACTTGTCTGCCCGGGGTCGGGATACCACCCGGGAGGAGTCTCCTGCGTCATGCCCCCACCGTATGAGGCGTCGGTGAAAGGCGGATGAGAGGGATCACCTCCCCATGTCACACGGGCTGACCCCGGGTCATTCCAGCACCAGCCGCACCGGGCCCTTCCCGGCCGCCGGCGCCAGCCGCAGCCC
>NZ_JBQQCE010000657.1:0-3987 GCF_052245645.1 Streptomyces sp. KR55
ACCCGCCCAACGCGACAACTCGGCGCGCTCCTCCTCGGACAGCACGACCTCGACAGCACGCGGACCCCGATGCGACATGAAAACAGCCTACAGACTTACACCTGCAATTTCAGGCGCATCACACTAGTGCGTTTGTGCAGGCGGAACGGGGGCAGGCGCCGCCTCGGAGCGATGCCGGTTGCACTTTCAACCAGTATGTCCGCTCATCGTCTCCCTTTCCCTGCCGTCGAGACAAGAGGTACGCGTGTCAGCCAGCCTAGAGGCCGAGCATCTGTACAAGGTGTTCGGCAGACGACCGGATGAGGCAGTCGACAGGCTCCGAAAAGGGGCAGACCGGGAGGAGTTGCGCGCCGACGGCACCACCGCCGCCGTGATCGACGCCTCCTTCGCCGTGGAACCAGGCCAGATCTTCGTCGTCATGGGCCTGTCCGGGTCCGGCAAGTCCACGCTGCTGCGCATGCTCAACGGGCTGCTGGAGCCGACCGCCGGCTCGGTCCGTTTCGACGGCCAGGACCTCACCGCGCTCAGCGACCGCGACCTGCGCGAGGTCCGGGCGAAGAAGATCAGCATGGTCTTCCAGCACTTCGCACTCTTCCCGCACCGCAGCGTCCTGGACAACGCCGCCTACGGCCTCGCCGTGCAGGGCGTGCCCCGCGCCGAGCGCGAGCGGCGCGCCGGCGAGGCGCTCGCCCTGTGCGGTCTGGCCGGCTGGGAGAAGTCCTGGCCCGACGAGCTGTCCGGCGGTATGCAGCAGCGCGTCGGCCTGGCCCGTGCCCTCGCCACCGACGCCGACCTGCTGCTGATGGACGAGTCCTTCAGCGCCCTCGACCCGCTGATCCGCCGTGACATGCAGGACCAGCTGCTCGAACTCCAGCGGAGCCTGAAGAAGACGATCGTCTTCATCACCCACGACCTCAACGAGGCCATGCGTCTGGGTGACCGCATCGCCGTCATGCGTGACGGACGGATCGTGCAGACCGGCAGCGCCGAGGACATCCTGCTGCGTCCCGCGAACGACTACGTCGCCTCCTTCACCCAGGACGTCGACCGCTCCCGCGTGCTGACCGCGGGCGCCGTCATGGACACCGAGGTGCGCGGCGACGAGGCCGACTGCGGTTGCGAGACCGCGACGCCCGACACCCCGTTCGGTGAACTGTGCGCGATCAGCGCCCGGGTCGCGCACCCGGTCGCGGTGCTCGACAAGCGGCGCGAACTGGTCGGGGTCGTCCAGCGGCAGCGGCTCGTCGGCTTCCTCGGCGAAGAGGCGGGCGTACCGGAACCGTGCGACTCCCCGCGCGACAAGGGCGGAGAGAAGGTGACCGCCGGTGCCTAGGATCGAGTTCGGCTCTTGGGTCAATGACACGGTCGAATGGCTCACCACCCACATGGGATGGCTCTTCGACTTCTTCGAGCAGGTCTTCCGCGGCGCCTACGAGGGCGTCGACTCCGTGCTTCAGGCGCCGGAGCCGCTGCTCCTCGTGGGCATCTTCGCCGTGATCGCCTTCTGGCTGCGCGGCGCGCTCGCCGGCGTCCTCACATTCGCGGGATTCGCCTTCGTCATCTCCCTGGAACTGTGGGAGAACGCGATGATGACGCTGTCGCTCGTCATCGTCGCCACCGTCATCGCGCTCGTCATCTCGGTCCCGGTGGGCATCTGGGCGGCGCGCTCGAACCGCGTCAGCTCGGTCGTACGGCCCGCGCTGGACCTGATGCAGACGCTGCCGGCGATGGTCTACCTCATCCCGGCGATCCTCTTCTTCGGCAGCGGCGCCGCCGCGGGCATCGTCGCCACCCTGATCTTCGCGCTCGCCCCGGGCGTGCGCATGACCGAGCTGGGCATCCGCCAGGTCGACAAGGAACTGGTCGAGGCGGCCGAGGCGTTCGGCACCACCCCGCGCGACACCCTGCTGCGCGTTCAGCTCCCCCTGGCGCTGCCCACGGTCATGGCCGGCGTGAACCAGGTCATCATGCTCGGCCTGTCGATGGCCGCGATCGCCGGCATGGTCGGCGCCGACGGCCTGGGCGGCGACGTGAACGAGGCGATCGGCCAGCTCAACGTCGGCCTGGGCGCCGAGGCGGGCATCGCCATCGTGATCCTCGCGATCTACCTCGACCGTATGACCAGCGCGCTGGGCACCGAGGTCTCGCCGCTCGGCCGACGGGCCGCAGCCCGGCTGCGCGCCGCCCAGGGCCTGAAGATCTGGTCGTACCGGCCCCGCCCGGCCGTCGCCGTCGTCGGCGTCGTCGTCCTCGCCCTCGTGGCGGGCGGCATGGGCGTCTTCGGCAGCAGCGACAAGACCGCCCCGGTCGCCGCCGACACGAACGTCGGCCAGGGCAAGAAGCTCAGCATCGGCTACATCCCCTGGGACGAGGGCGTCGCCTCCACCTATCTCTGGAAGGAGATCCTGGAGCAGCGCGGCTACGAGGTGGAGACCAAGCAGTTCGAGGCCGGGCCGCTCTACACCTCGCTCTCCCAGGGCGACGTCGACTTCCAGACCGACGCCTGGCTGCCGATCACACACGAGCAGTACTGGAAGAAGTACGGCGCACAGCTCGAGGACCTGGGCTCCTGGTACGGCCCCACCTCCCTGGAGCTGAGCGTGCCCGCCTACATGAAGGGCGTCGACTCCCTGGAGGACCTCAAGGGGCAGGCGTCGAAGTTCGGCGGCAAGATCACCGGTATCGAGTCCAGCGCCGGCATGATGAGCCTGCTCAAGAGCAAGGTCCTCAAGGAGTACGGCCTCGACAAGGAGTACAAGGTCGTCGACAGCTCCACGCCCGCGATGCTGGCCGAGCTCAAGCGCGCGTACGACAGGCAGGAGCCGATCGTCGTCACGCTCTGGTCGCCGCACTGGGCGTACAACGACTACAAGCTGAAGAAGCTCAAGGACCCGAAGGGCGCCTGGGGCGAGGGCGACGGTGTGCACACCGTCGCGCGCAAGGGCTTCGCCCAGGAGAACCCGGTCGTCGGCGAGTGGCTGAAGAACTTCAAGCTGAGCGAGGAACAGCTCACCAGCCTGGAGTCGGAGATCAACAGGGCCGGCAAGGGCAAGCAGCAGGACGCCGTGCGGGCCTGGCTCAAGGGCAACCAGGGTGTCGTCGACAAGCTGGCCCCGGTCCAGAACGCGGCCACCGCGGCCCCGGCCGAGACCAAGCGCCCCGTGGACGTGGCCTGGTTCCCCTGGGACGAGGACATCGCCGTCACCTACCTGTGGAAGAACGTCCTGGAACGGCGCGGCTACAAGCTGAACCTCAAGCAGATGGACGTCGGCCCGGTCTACACCGGCCTGGCCTCCGGCGACCTGGACCTCAACTTCGACGCCTGGCTGCCGTACGCCCAGAAGAACTACTGGGACAAACACAAGGACAAACTCAACGACCTCGGCACCTGGTACGAGCCGACCTCACTGGAGCTCGCCGTCCCCTCCTACGTGAAGGGCGTCGACTCCCTGGAGGATCTCAAGGGCAAGGCCGACCTGTTCGACGGCCGGATCGTCGGCATCGAGCCGGGCACCGGTGAGATGAACCTGCTGAAGACCAAGGTCCTGCCCGGGTACGGCCTGGACAAGGAGTACGAGGTCGTCGACGGCTCCACCCCGGCCATGCTGGCCGAGCTCAAGCGGGCGTACGCCAAGCAGGAGCCGATCGCCGTCGTGCTGTGGTCACCCCACTGGGCGTACAGCGAGTACGAGCTGACCAAGCTGAAGGACCCCGAGAAGTACTTCGGCGAGGGCAACACGATCCGCACGATCTCCAGCGAGAAGTTCCCGGAGCAGTACCCGCAGCTCACGAAGTGGATCAAGAACTTCAAGATGAGCGAGGACGAGCTGGGCACCCTGGAGGCGGAGATCAAGGACCGCGGCCAGGGCCACGAGGAGGAGGCCGTCGCCGCCTGGCTCGAGGAGCACCCCGACATGGTGAGCCGGATGACACCGCAGTGACCGTCGTCCCCCGACGCGTGCCCGGGTGACCTGACCGGCCCGGCAC
>NZ_JBQQCE010000658.1:0-3985 GCF_052245645.1 Streptomyces sp. KR55
GCCGCTGGTGCTTCGCCGTCGGCGATGTCCAGGGCAAGGGTCCCGAGGCCGCCGTCGTCATCGGCCTGGCCCGCCCCTGGCTGCGGCTGCTGGCCCGCGAGGGCTACCGCGTCGCCGATGTCCTCGACCGCCTCAACCAGCTCCTCCTCGACGACGCCACGGAGGCCGCGGACGCGGCCGCCCGCGCCCTGGTGGGCCCGGTCGGCCCCAGCGACGGCCCGCAGACCCGCTTCCTGTCCCTCCTCTACGGCGAGCTGGTCCCCTTCGACGGCGGCGTCCGCTGCACCCTCGCCTCCGCCGGACACCCCCTGCCGCTGCTCCTCGACTCCGACGGCGACGTCCGTACGGCCGCGCAGCCGCAGACCCTCCTAGGGGTCGTCGAGGACGAGACGTACACGAGTGAGACGTTCGAGCTGCGGCCCGGCGACAGCCTGCTGTGCGTCACGGACGGCGTGACCGAGCGGCGCTGCGGCTCCCGCCAGTTCGACGACGGGGACGGGCTGGCGACGGCACTGGCCGGCTGCGCGGGGCTGAGCGCCGAGCTGATCGCGGAGCGGATCAATCGGCTGGTGCAGGAGTTCGGCGGGCGCCCGCCGGAGGACGACCTGGCGCTGCTGGTCCTGCAGGCGGAGTAGTACGTCGTCCGGGTGCTGGACAATGGAGGACATGCCTTCCGCACTCCCCGACGGCGAGCCCGTCCCCGACGACGGCGCGCTGCCCGCGCCCGCGCTCGCCGGGGCCGCGGACCGCCCCCTCGGGTTCTACCTGCACGTCCAGTACTGCGCGACCCGCTGCGGCTACTGCGACTTCAACACCTACACGGCGACCGAGCTGCGCGGCACGGGCGGCGTCCTCGCCTCCCGCGACAACTACGCCGACACCCTGATCGACGAGATCCGCCTGGCCCGCAAGGTCCTCGGCGACGACCCGCGCGAGGTCCGCACGGTCTTCGTCGGGGGCGGTACGCCGACCCTGCTGGCGGCCGACGATCTCGTACGGATGCTTGGGGCGATCCGCGACGAGTTCGGGCTGGCGGCGGACGCGGAGGTCACGACGGAGGCGAACCCGGAGTCGGTGGACCCTGCATACCTGGCGGTGCTCCGGCAGGGCGGGTTCAACCGGATCTCCTTCGGGATGCAGAGCGCGAAACAGCATGTGCTGAAGGTCCTGGACCGCACGCACACGCCGGGCCGTCCGGAGGCCTGCGTCGCGGAGGCCCGTGCGGCGGGCTTCGAGCACGTCAACCTCGACCTGATCTACGGCACGCCCGGCGAGTCGGACGACGACTGGCGGGCGTCGCTGGACGCCGCCCTGGGCGCCGGCCCGGACCACATCTCGGCATACGCCCTGATCGTCGAGGAGGGCACACAGCTCGCCCGCCGGATCCGCCGCGGCGAGGTCCCCATGACCGACGACGACGTCCACGCCGACCGTTACCTGATCGCGGAGCAGCGGCTGTCCGAGGCCGGCTTCGACTGGTACGAGGTGTCCAACTGGGCCACGTCCGAATCCGCCCGCTGCCTGCACAACGAGCTGTACTGGCGCGGCGCGGACTGGTGGGGCGCGGGTCCTGGCGCCCACAGCCACGTGGGGGGTGTGCGCTGGTGGAACGTGAAGCATCCCGGCGCGTACGCGGCGGCGCTGGCGGCGGGACGGTCGCCGGGGGCCGGGCGTGAGGTCCTGTCCGACGAGGACCGCCGGGTGGAGCGCATCCTGCTGGAGCTGCGGTTGCGGGAGGGGGTGCCGTTGTCGCTGCTGCGGGAGACGGGGCTGGCGGCGTCGCGCCGGGCGCTGTCGGAGGGGCTCCTCCAGGAGACGCCGTACGAGGAGGGCCACGCGGTGCTGACGCTGCGGGGGCGGTTGTTGGCGGATGCGGTGGTCAGGGATCTGGTGGACTGATCACTCCGGCGGGTGAATCGGTGCGGAGCGCCGGTTCGGTCCCTACCCTGATTCGTAGGCTGCCGCTAAAAGTACGCGGCGGATGTGGAGGGCCACGGAGATGACCGCTGTGGACGAGCGTGGGATGACCAAGTACTTCGAGGAGCTCGAGCCTCCCGAGGGCGTGAGGGTCGAGCTTCTCCGGGGGGAAATCGTGATGATGGCCAGCCCTGATCTGGTGCACAACATGTGCGTGGAAGACGTGCTGGACCAGATCCCGCGCAAGCGATGGTCTCGCCTGCAGACTCAGGATGTCGACATCATCGACGAGGCCAGCGAGCCTGTGCCGGACTTGGTGGTCCTGAAGCGCGAGGCCAGGCCCGAATCGGGCCGTCTGCTGCCGTCCCAGTTGATCACGCTGGTGGTCGAGGTCGTGTCCAAGACCAGCGTCATTCGGGACTACACCATCAAACGGTCGATCTACGCCGCCGGCAAGGTCCCCGCCTACCTCATCGTCGACCCGATCATGGCGCACTGCGTCCTGCTGACGAAGCCCGTTGGAGAGGGAGAGGACGCCGACTACCAGGTGCAGCAGATCACGAAGTTCGGGGCCCCGCTTCCGCTGGAACCCCTCGGCATCGAGCTGGACACGACGGAATTCGGCACCTTCAAGGGCGTCAAGCCCCACCGCTATCCGTGACGAAGTCGATCAGCTCCTCCACCCTCCCCAACAACTCCGGCTCCAGATCCCGGTAAGATCGCACCCGCCCCAGAATCCCCTGCCAAGCCGCTCCGGTGTTTTCCGGCCACCCCAGCGCCCGGCACACGCCCGTCTTCCAGTCCTGCCCGTGCGGCACCCGCGGCCACTGCGTGATCCCCAGCGACGACGGCTTCACCGCCTGCCAGATGTCGATGTACGGGTGGCCGACCACCAGGGCGTGCTCGCTCGTCACCGACTCCGCGATGCGCCACTCCTTCGTGCCCGGCACCAGGTGGTCCACCAGGACGCCGAGCCGGGCGTCGGGGCCGGGGGCGAAGGCGTCGACGATCGACGGCAGGTCGTCGATGCCCTCCAGATACTCCACGACGACGCCCTCGATGCGCAGGTCGTCGCCCCAGACCTTCTCGACCAGCTCGGCGTCGTGCCGGCCCTCCACGTAGATGCGCCCGGCACGGGCCACACGCGCGCGTGCGCCGGGGACGGCGACCGAACCGGATGCCGTACGGGTGGGGCGTACCGGAGCCGAAGCAGGCCTCACCAACGTCACCACCCGGCCCTCCAGCAGAAACCCGCGTGGCTCCAGCGGAAACACCCGGTGCTTGCCGAAGCGGTCCTCCAGGGTGACCGTGCCCGCCTCGCAGCGGATCACCGCGCCGCAGAAACCGGTGCCGGGCTCCTCGACCACCAGGCCGGGCTCGGCCGGGACCTCCGGGACGGGCTTGGGCTTCTTCCACGGCGGGGTCAGGTCCGGAGAGTACGAACGGGGGTGCGGGTCCGAAGGGCCCTTGTTGGAGGGGTGGTGGCGGGAGACGGGCGGGCGCATTCGGATGACGATAGGAGAAGTCGGCGGGCGGCGCCTATGACACGCCGAAACGCGTCGCCAGGGCGTCGCGCTGGCGCCGTACGAACGCCGCGTCCACCACCGCTCCGTGTCCGGGCACGTACAGCGCGTCCGCGCCGCCGAGGTCGAGCAGGTGGTCCAGGGCGGCGGGCCAGTGGGACGGTACGGCGTCGGGGCCCGCCTGCGGTTCGCCGGACTCCTCGACCAGGTCGCCGCAGAACACCACCTCGGGGTCGCCGGGGACCAGCACGACGAGGTCGTGGGCGGTGTGGGCGGGACCCACGTTGGCCAGCAGGACCTGGCGGTCGGGGCCCAGGTCGAGGGTCCACTCGCCGCTGACATGATGCCGCGGCGGCACCAGGGTGTCGGCCGCCTCCTGCGCCGTATCCGCGTCGAGGCCGTTGTGGACGGCGTCCGCGCGCAGTTCCTCGCGGCCGCGCCGCCCGCCGAGCACGGCGTCCACACCGACCGCACCGAACACCTCCGCACCCGCGAACGCGGCCGCCCCGAAGACATGGTCGAAGTGGGGATGGGTGAGCGCGAGA